>NZ_JBQEMS010000009.1:0-277765 GCF_052044265.1 Sinorhizobium sp. 22678
TGGGACTGACGCCCAAGGATCATTCGACCGCTGGCAAGACGAGGCTTGGGGTGATCACCCGTGCCGGCGACGAGATGCTGCGAAGCGTTCTGGTGGTTGGGGCGACCTCTCTTCTTCAACAGGTCAGAGCCGGCCGAAGCCGGCATGCCTCGCAATGGCTCACCGGACTGCTGCAACGCAAAAAGCCTAAGCTTGTTGCCGTGGCGCTCGCCAACAAGATCGCCCGGATCGCCTGGAAGCTGATGGTAAGCGGCCAAACCTATCGGAGGATGGAAGAGCAGCCGCAGGCCGCATAGAGATTGGCCGCCATGGGCGCGCAACACAAAGCCGCCCGTGTCCGGCTGATGCTGTGAACTTGCAAGAGAACAAGCAGATGGTGCGATCAATCGATTCCCAAGACGCTTGACACGCCGCTCATCCCAATGGCCTTCCAAGGCCGTTGCACTGTTTGGCACAGGCGTTGCGGAAACCATCTTGGCCAGTGGCCCTGTGCGGCCACACCGAAAGGCCGAACATATGGAAGCAAGCGATCCGATCAAAAAATCTGCAAAAAACACTTGCAAGGGGGAGCCGTCCACATAAGGGATGAGGCGAGGAGAGATTGCAGTCCCTACTGTTCCGACAGCTTCATGTCGGGATGATAATCCTTCCCCTCCACTTCCTTCACCACCGCCTGTCCGCATTGCATATGCTGGGTGTCGGCATTGAAGGCGTAGGTCGGCGGACCGTGCAGCGTCCATCCCTGGTTCAATGCCGCCGTCACCTTGTGGCAGAAGGAGGCATCGTCGGGGCCGGTGAGAAAGCGATAAAGTTTCAAGAGTTTGCCTTTCGTTTTTCGATGATGTCCGCCTTGGCGGCGATCCTCATCGCCTGTTCAAGATGGAGGCGCTCGACCATCCGCCCATGAAGGTTGATGACGCCCTTTCCGGCATTGTCCGGCAAGGCAAAGGCCTCGATGATCGCGCGCGCCTCCTCGACCGCAGCCTCGTCCAGGCCGAAATGCCGATTGGCCGCATCGATCTGCGCCGGATGGATCAGCATCTTGCCGTCATAACCCATGTCGCGCCCTTGCCGGCACTCCGCCTCGAAGCCTTCCGGATCGCGGAAATCGTTGAAGACCGCGTCGATGACGTCGAGCCCGCTGCCGCGCGCGGCAAGAAGGATCTGCATCAGCCACGGAACGAGATAGGTCCGGCCCGGAAAGGCGGGCACGCCCGTCTCCTTGCGAAGATCGTTCAGCCCGACGACGAAGCAGTCCAGCCGGCCGCCGGAGGTGCGGCCGGTCTCGGCGATCGCCGGCCCGTTCACGACCCCGCGCGGCGTCTCGATCATCGCCCAGAGCCTCAGCTCATCCGGCGCGTCCCTTTCCGCAAGCCAATCGAGCGCGCCCTGAATATCGGCGGGGCTTTCGACCTTGGGCAGGAGGATAGCATCGGGCCGCGCGGCAAGAGCCGCTGCGAGATCGGCCTCGCCGAAGCCGGAGCCCGCCGCATTGACGCGGATGACCGTTTCGCCCTGCGGCCGGTTGCCGGCAAGATGCCGGACGAGCGCATCGCGCGCCGCAGCCTTGCGGTCCGGCAAGACGGAATCCTCGAGGTCGAAGATCACGGCGTCCGCAGCCAATTCACGAGCCTTGGCGAGCGCGCGCTGATTGTCGGCCGGAACCGAAAGCACCGAGCGGCGCAGCCGCACGGGATGGTGGTCGATCGCTCTCATGCCGTTCCCTGTCATGCCGTTCGTTGTGCCTGCCTTTCAACCTTTGCGCAAGACGAGACGGGCGGACCCTCTTGCAAGCGGCGTGGCCAGCACCCACATGCCGAGCAGAAAGGTGACAATCATGCAAAGCATCCGCTCTGTTCTCTTCACGGCCGCCGCCATCACCATCACGCTGGTGGCCTTCGTGTTCACCGCCTCGCTCGCCCTGGCGCCCGCTGGGATCGCTGCCATTATTGCCGTCGGCAGCGCGATCGCCGCCAAGCTCAACGGGCGGCCCGTGCATGCTCGAGCGGGCGCACGCGCCAATCCGGGAAGCACTCAGCGCGAGATGCGGGTGTGGAACGACGGGCGCGGGACGATCATCGATCTTTAGAATCGGATTGCCGGAAGCGGGAGAAGCGGTTTCCGCCCGCATCCCGCTCCATGAAAGCAGATTCTCCTTCATTTCGGCGCAAAACTGATCTAAACGCTTCTCGAACATTTCCGCTGAAATCGAAGGCCAAGTCATGGACAAGTTCGTCAAGCTCACCGGCGTTGCCGCTCCTCTGCCCGTCGTCAACATCGACACGGACATGATCATTCCGAAGGATTACCTGAAGACGATCAAGCGCACCGGTCTCGGCACCGGGCTTTTCGCCGAGGCGCGCTACAACGAGGACGGCACCCCCAACCCGGACTTCGTTCTCAACAAGCCTGCCTATCAGAATGCCAAGATTCTCGTCGCCGGCGACAATTTCGGCTGCGGCTCCTCGCGCGAGCATGCACCTTGGGCGCTCCTCGATTTCGGCATCCGCTGCGTCATCTCGACCTCCTTCGCCGACATCTTCTACAACAACTGTTTCAAGAACGGCATCCTGCCCATCGTCGTCAGCCAGGAAGACCTCGACAAGCTGATGGATGACGCCAGCCGCGGCTCCAATGCCATTCTCACGGTCGATCTCGAAGCGCAGGAGATCACCGGTCCGGACGGCGGCTCGATCAAGTTCGAGGTCGATGCCTTCAAGCGCCACTGCCTGCTGAACGGCCTCGACGATATCGGCCTCACGCTCGAAAAAGGCCGCTCCATCGACAATTACGAGAAGGCGACCGCCGCTTCCCGCCCCTGGGCATGAGCTGTCGGATGACGCGCAAGCTCATCTCGTCCGGTTCGCCCTTCGAAAAGACGGCAGGCTATTCGCGTGCCGTCGCAAAGGGCGACTGGTGCTTCGTCTCCGGCACGACCGGCTACGACTACGCCACCATGACCATGCCGGAAACGGTGGAGGAACAGGCCCGCAACTGCCTGAAGACGATCGAAGGCGCCCTGAAAGAAGCCGGCTTCTCGCTGTCGGACGTCGTTCGCAACCACTACTACGTCACCGATGCCAGCTTTGCCGACCGCGTATTCCCGATCTTCGGCGAGACCTTCGGCGAGATCCGCCCGGCCGCGACGATGATCGTCTGCGACCTCATCCGCCCGGAAATGCTGATCGAGATCGAGGTTACGGCATTTCGGGGATAAGGCCGCCCCGACGCCGGCGAATCCTTTTTCATTGACCGCGCGGCCCTCCTCGCGCTATCTACGATCCGTGGTGATTTGGCCGGCCGGCTTGCAGCCACGTTAAAGAAGTCGCTAAAGGGCCGAGGGAACAATGGATTTCCGAGGACCGGTCGCGATCGTTTCGCCGCCGGTTTTTTTGTATTGATCGAGTGGACGCCCATGCCCATCAAGATACCCGATACGCTGCCCGCCTTCGAAACTCTCGTCCACGAGGGTGTGCGGCTGATGACCGAGACCGAGGCGGTCCGCCAGGACATCCGGCCGCTGCAGATCGGGCTCTTGAACCTGATGCCCAACAAGATCAAGACCGAGATCCAGATGGCGCGGCTGATCGGCGCCACGCCGCTTCAGGTCGAATTGACGCTGGTCCGCGTCAACGGCCACCGGCCGAAGAACACGCCCGAAGAACATCTGCTCGCCTTTTACGAGACCTTCGAGGAAGTGGAGGCCCGTAAGTTCGACGGCTTCATCATCACCGGCGCGCCGATCGAGACGCTCGAATACGAAGAGGTCACCTACTGGAAGGAGCTGCAGCGCATCTTCGATTGGACGACGACCAACGTCCATTCGACGCTGAACGTCTGCTGGGGCGGGATGGCTGCGATCTACCATTTCCACGGTGTTCCGAAATATCCGCTGAAGGAAAAAGCCTTCGGCGTCTACCGCCACCAGAACCTGCAGCCCTCTTCGGTCTATCTGAACGGCTTTTCCGACGATTTCGCCGTGCCCGTTTCGCGCTGGACCGAGGTGCGCCGCGCCGATATCGACCGGGTGCCGGATCTCGAAATCCTGATGGAATCAAAGGAAGTGGGCGTCTGCCTCGTGCACGAGAAGAAAGGCAACCGGCTCTACATGTTCAATCACGTCGAATATGATTCGACGTCCCTGTCGGAGGAATATTTCCGCGACGTCGATGCCGGCGTGCCGATCAAGCTGCCGCACGACTATTTCCCGCACAATGACTCCGCACTTCCGCCGCAGAACCGCTGGCGAAGCCATGCACATCTCTTCTTCGGCAACTGGATCAACGAGATTTACCAGACGACGCCCTACGAGCTGGCGAAGATCGGAACCGAAGCGCGTTGACGTAAAAAGTATGACTTTCCGGTTGCCGCCTCGGCGGAAATGCAGCAGGTTGACTCCGACTCGCGGAAATGGGGAGATGCATGGGAACAGACACGGAAATCTTCGGGCACCTGCCCTCCGGCGAGCCCGTACAGCGCGTGACGCTTCAGGGCGGCGGGCTGACGGCGTCGGTGATCACATGGGGCTCGGTCATCCAGGATCTTCGGCTCGAAGGCCATGCAGCCCCGCTCGTGCTCGGCTTCGAGGATTTCGAAAGCTATCCGGCCCATTCCTCCTATTTCGGCGCGACGCCCGGGCGCAACGCCAACCGCATCGGCGGTGGCCGCTTCGTGCTCGAAGGCAAGGCCTATCAACTCGAGCTCAATGAGAAGGGCGCCACGCATCTCCACGGCGGCAGCGACAATATCGCCAAGCGCAACTGGTCGATCCTCAGGCGGGCCGAAGACAGCGTAACGCTCGAGATCACCGATCCGGACGGCCGCGCCGGCTACCCGGGCAATTGTACGATCACCTGCACCTACACGCTGAAACCGGGCGGCACGCTCAACGTCGTCTACGAAACTGAGACCGACGCACCGACCCTCGCCAATGTCTGTCAGCACAGCTATTTCAACCTCGACGGCGGCTCGGACGCATTCGACCACGACATCATGATTGCGGCAGACCACTACCTGCCCACCGGTGAGCGGCAGATTCCGACGGGCGAGATCCGCCCCGTCGCCGGCACCGCCTTCGATCTTCGCGAAATGACCTCGCTGAGAAGGCAGCTGGACGGCGACGGAATCGCTTACGACCACAACTTCTGCCTCTCGCCGGAACGGATGCAGAAACGCTCCGTGGCGCTGGTACGCAGCATCAATTCCGGTGTGTCGCTGGAAGTGCTGACGACGGAGCCCGGCGTGCAGCTCTATACCGGAGAAAAGCTCGACGTACCGGTTCCCGGCCTCGACGGCCGCCGTTACGGCCCCTTCGCCGGCCTCTGCCTGGAAACGCAGATCTGGCCCGATGCGGTGAACCACGAAGGTTTCCCGAAGGCGGTGCTGAGACCCGGCGAAACGCTCCGGCAGGAAACGGATTACGTTTTTACGAAAAGCTGAAGCAGGGCAGGCCGTTAGAGCACTTTCAGTTTCACCGTTTCATCGAACAGTGAAACGCTTCCTGTCGCTCCCATTCGACGCGATAACCGCCATCCACCGGCAGCGTGAGACCGGTGACGAATTCGGCTGCGGCGAGAAAAGAAGAGAGCCCCAGCGTTTCAGCGTAGAATCGGACTTGACAACTCCCGGCGACGTTACGTTATTACATTCAAGAAAACGAAACGTAATAACGTATCCACGAAGCCGGAGCATTGCCTCCGGCCGTCCATGCGACAGTGAGGTTCTCGTCAATGCCCGATCAGCTTGTCCCCACCCCCGTCACCGTCCTCACCGGCTATCTCGGAGCAGGAAAGACCACGCTTCTCAACCGCATCCTCTCCGAGCCGCATGGCAAGAAGTTCGCGGTCATCGTCAACGAGTTCGGCGAGGTCGGCATCGATAACGATCTCATCGTCGATGCCGACGAGGAGGTGTTCGAAATGAACAATGGCTGCATCTGCTGCACGGTGCGTGGGGACCTGATCCGCATCATCGAGGCGCTGATGCGCAGGCGCGAGCGGTTCGACGGCATTCTGATAGAGACGACGGGCCTCGCCGACCCCGCGCCGGTCGCCCAGACTTTCTTCGTCGACGAGGATGTCCGCTCCAAGACACGGCTCGACTCCATCATCACCGTTGTCGATGCCAGGCACCTTCTCGGCGAGATCGACCGCGCACATGAAGCGCAGGAGCAATTGGCCTTCGCCGACACGATCATCCTCAACAAGACCGATCTCGTATCGCCCCAAGGGCTGCAGGCCGTGGAGGATCGCATCCGCCGCATCAACCCGACGGCCGGCATCCTGAGGACGCAGCGCTGCAATCTCGAGATCGCCAGCCTGCTCGATCGCAATGCCTTCGATCTCGACCGCATTCTCGAGGTCGAGCCCGA
Source organism: Sinorhizobium sp. 22678 (assembly GCF_052044265.1). Classification (NCBI taxonomy): domain Bacteria; kingdom Pseudomonadati; phylum Pseudomonadota; class Alphaproteobacteria; order Hyphomicrobiales; family Rhizobiaceae; genus Sinorhizobium; species Sinorhizobium sp. 22678. The sequence continues at coordinate 6,371 of NZ_JBQEMS010000009.1, forward strand.
CTTTCTCGAAGCGGACCACGGTCATGAGCATGACGACCATGTCACGAGTTTCTCTCTGGTCGAACGCCGACCCGTCGACCCGGAAAAATTCTTCCGCTGGCTCCAGACGACCGCCCGGGCCTTCGGCACGGACATGCTGCGGATGAAGGGCATCATCGCCTTTGCCGGCGACACCGACCGCTATGTCGTCCAAGGCGTCCACATGCTGGTGGAAGGCGACCACCAGCGCCCCTGGAAGGAGGGCGAAGAGCGCGTCTCGCGCCTGGTCTTCATCGGCCGCAACCTTCCGAAGGACATCATCGCCGACGGCTTCATGGCATGCTGCGCGAGCTCGGCCGACGTCGGATAGGCGTCAGCTCAGCACGATGCCGCCGTCGACATTCAGCGTCTGGCCGGTCACGAAAGCCGCATCGTCCGAAGCAAAGAAGGCCACCGCACCGACAACATCCTCGGGATCGCCGATGCGACGCATGGCGGTTTTGTCCTGCCACGTCCTCCTGACCGCGGGATCGTCGAGATTGACCCGCCCCATATCGGTGAGGATGATCCCGGGGCACACGCAGTTGGCGGTGATCCCGTCGGCACCCACTTCCTGTGCCAGCACACGCGTCACGGAAAAACGCCGCTTCGCTCCCGCTGTAGCACGGCGGTGCCAACGAAAATGCCCGAAGGGCTCATCAATCTGCTGAATTGTCCGAGGAATTTGGAGCGGGTGAGGCGATTCGAACGCCCGACCCCAACCTTGGCAAGGTTGTGCTCTACCCCTGAGCTACACCCGCTCATAAGACCCGGGCCCGGGGGTAGTCGATGGACCAGGGGTGTCGCCCGTCTTGCGGCGACGGGCGCTATATGGCCCAAGCCCTTTTCAAATGCAACAGGGAAATGACGCGAATGCCAAGAATTTTTTCGCGAGCGCGTTCGAAGACCGGGAACGCCGCGTTTCCGGCCGCGCTGCGCCGCGCATGAGATTGCGGAACCTCTCGCTCCTCTTTAAAGCAGGCCGAGAGAAAATCGCGACGGCAGGAAGGATGGAGCATGAGCAAGGCTGAGCCGAAGACTGCGGAAGACCTCTTCCGCTTTCTCGACGAACTCGGGATCGAACACAGGACGAAGCGGCACGCGCCGGTCTTCACGGTCGCCGAATCGGTGGCGCTGCGCGATGAAATCCCCGGCGGACATACAAAAAACCTGTTCCTGAAGGACAAAAAGGACAATTATTTCCTTCTGACCGTCGAGGAACACGCGACGGTGGACCTGAAGACCGTTCATCAGATCATCGGCGCTGCAAGCAAGGTCTCCTTCGGCAAGCCGGAGAAGCTGATGGAATATCTGGGCGTGATACCGGGCGCCGTCACCGCCTTCGGCGCGATCAACGACACCGAGGGCAAGGTGAAGATCATTCTCGACGAGACTCTGATGGCGTTCGAGACGGTCAACTGCCATCCGCTCTCCAACGACCAGACGACCTCGATCGCGTCGAAGGACATGCTGCGCTTCATGGAGGCAACCGGGCACGAGCCGCTTGTCTTGAAAGTGACGGCCTGACATACGATCTTTGGCGCGAATGCATGAAGCCGGACGCCCAAGTCCGCGAGGAGAGAAGAATGAGCGGTAGCGACAATCCCTATCAAGGTTCCTTCGGCACCCAGATGACGGGCTCGGCGTCTTTCGGCGGACAGCCGGCAAGCACTTCGAGCGCCCCGAACGGCCCGATCCCGGACGACCTGATCAGGGAGACGACAACCGCCGCCTTTACCCGGGATGTGCTCGAGGCATCGCGCCAGCAGCCGGTGCTCGTCGATTTCTGGGCGCCCTGGTGCGGGCCCTGCAAACAACTGACCCCCATCATCGAGAAGGTGGTGAGGGAAGCCGCCGGCCGGGTGAAGCTCGTCAAGATGAACATCGACGACCATCCATCGATCGCCGGCCAGCTCGGCATTCAGTCCATTCCCGCGGTGATCGCCTTCATCGACGGGCGCCCGGTCGATGGTTTCATGGGCGCCGTGCCCGAAAGCCAGATCAAAGAGTTCATCGATCGGATTGCCGGTCCGGCCGCAGACGACGGCAAGGCAGAGATCGAGAGCGTGCTTGCCGATGCCAAGGCGCTGATCGATGCAGGCGACGCGCAGAACGCCGCCGGACTCTATGGTGCCGTTCTCCAGGCCGACCCGGAAAACGCCGCGGCTGTCGCGGGCATGATCGAATGCATGATTGCGCTCGGGCAGGTCGCCGAGGCGCGCCAGGCGCTTTCGGGCCTGCCGGAAGCACTCGCCGCGGAAGCGGCCGTCGCCGCGGTCTCGAAAAAGCTCGACCAGATCGAGGAGGCCCGCAAGCTCGGCGACCCGGCCGCGCTGGAGCGCCAGCTCGCGCTCGATCCGGACGACCACGCGGCACGGCTCAAGCTCGCCAAGCTCCGCAATGTCGAGGGCGACCGCACCGCCGCCGCCGAACATCTCCTCACGATCATGAAGCGCGACCGCAGCTTCGAGGACGACGGCGCCCGGCGCGAACTGCTGTCGTTCTTCGAGGTATGGGGACCGAAGGATCCGGCAACGATCGCCGCGCGGCGCAAGCTGTCGTCGATTCTCTTTTCGTAAGCGGCCTCCGCGTCGAAATTTTCAGCTCCACCCGATCGATTCCGGTCTATTTCTCCCTTGAGATTTCGAAGGGCCGCACCATTTTTTGGTCCTACGGCACCGCGCCTCGATGAGGCGCGGCCGCTATCTGCAGGGTCTGTCGGAATGCATGTCGGAAATGCGCGCTATCTCGGTCCGAAGGACTTACCGGAGATTCTTCCGGTGTTTCCCTTGACGGGCGCGCTGCTGCTTCCCGGCGCACAGCTTCCGCTCAACATCTTCGAGCCGCGCTATCTCGCCATGTTCGACGATGCGCTCGCCGGCAACCGGCTGATCGGCATCGTTCAGCCCTCCTTCGCGGAAGGCCGCAACGAGATCGACGCCTCGTCGGTGCCGGCGCTTTGCCAGGTGGGCTGCATCGGCCGGATCACCTCTTTCGCCGAGACCGGCGACGGCCGCTACATCACCTCTCTCACCGGTGTGTGCCGCTTCCGGCTTTTCGCAGAGGTGGCCGGCTGTCGCGGCTACCGCCGGTTCCGCATCGGCCCCTTCGGGAGCGATCTCGAAAATCCGGACGACGAGAGCCTCGTCGACCGGGAGGCGCTTCTCGCAGCCTTTCGGGCCTATCTCGACGCCAACAAGCTCGAAGCCGACTGGGAAAGCGTGGAACGCGCAAGCAACCGAACCCTCGTCAACTCCATGGCAATGATGTCGCCCTATGGACCGGCGGAAAAACAGGCGTTGCTGGAGGCCCCCGACCTGAAGACGCGGGCCGAAACGCTGATCGCCATCACCGAGATCGTGCTCGCCCGCAACTTCGGCGACCTCGACAATATTCTGCAATGAAACGAGCGATGGACATCAACGCCAGCAAGGTCGATCCGAAACTCCTGGAACTGCTCGTCTGCCCTCTGACCAAGGGCCGCCTCAGCTACGATCCGGAAGCCAACGAACTGGTGTCCGAAAAGGCCCGCCTCGCCTATCCGATCCGCGACGGCGTGCCGATCATGCTGGTTTCCGAGGCGCGCAAGATCGAGGATTGAAGACCGATGTTCGGCGGTCAGCCTGCCTGATCTGCCGTGTGGTCTGCCTCTCTCCTCGGGTTTGACCCGAACTGGCCTTTCCCCGGGCCGACACAGGCGCAAACGGTTGCGTTCAAATCGGCTCGCCGGCGAGCAGCCGCGGATCGGCTCTGCCGGGAGTGCCCGCCGCCTGGCGGATGAAGAACTTCTTGAGCGACGGCAGGCGATCGACGAGGCCGAGGCCGAGATCGCGCACGACCCGCACGGGCATGATGTCGTTGGAGAAGAGCCGGTTGAGGACATCCGTCGTAACGCCCATCCGGAAGGTATCGAAGCGCCGCCACGTCTGGTAGCGCTCCAGAACCGCGAGCGAACCGATATCGAGGCCCAGGCGGTCCGCCTCTACGATCGTTTCGGCGAGGGCCGCGACATCCTTGAAGCCGAGATTGAGCCCCTGGCCGGAAATCGGGTGGATGCCGTGCGCGGCATCCCCGGCGAGCGCGAAACGCGGCGCGACGAAGTCGCGGGCAAGCGTGAGGCCGAGCGGGAAGGCACGCCGGCCGCCGACCACCTTGAGACGGCCGAGCTTATGGCCGAAACGACGCTCCAGTTCCTCCTCGAAGATGAAATCGTCCTCCTTCACCAGACGCTCGGCATCATAGGTGCTCTCGGTCCAGACGAGCGAGGAGCGGTTATTCTTGAGCGGCAGCGTCGCGAAGGGACCGGCAGGCAGGAAATGCTCCTCCGCCGTCCCGCCGTGCGGGCGCTCGTGCTCGACGGTGGTGACGATGCCCGACTGGCCGTAATCGAACTCCACGACCTTGATGCCCGCCGCCTCGCGCAGCCTCGAACGAACGCCGTCGCAGGCGACCAGCAGCCGCGCCTCGATCGTCTCGCCGCCCGCCAGAGTGACGGCGACGGAATGATCTCCGCTCCGGAAACTCTCCACCACGGTCGACTGCCGGATCGGGGCGCCAAGTTCGTCGCAGGCGCGGCGCAGCGCACCGACGAGCGCCGTATTCGGCACCATATGGGCGAAGGGGCGGCCGTCGCCGCCATTGTCCTCGCCCGCGCCCCCGCCCTCGCCTCCGCCCTCGAATGTAAGGAATACCGGTCGGACCGGATCGGCCGTCTTCGAATCGGTGATCACCATCCTGCGGATCGGCTCGGCCTCGGGCGCGATCGCCTGCCAGACGCCCAGGACGTCGAGCATCCGCTCGGCAGCGGCGGCGACGGCCGATGCCCGTTCGTCCTTCTTCCACACGCCTTCCGGCGCGGCATCGACGACCATGACATCGAGATGGGGGGCCGCCTTTTTCAGCGATACGGCAAGCGAGAGGCCGACATAGCCGCCCCCGGCAATCAGAACGTCGATCATCCGTCTCGTCTCCCGTCGCACTTGAAGCATCATCTCGTGCCTATATAGATCAATGCCAACGCCGTTCCTACCATCGGAGACCGCCGAAAATGTCGCGCCCTACCGAGACCGCCACGCCCATGGATGCGCTCCTTGCAATACTCGACCTCGAGAAGCTCGAGGAAAACCTGTTCCGGGGCTTGAGCCCGCAGGTCGGCTGGCAGCGGGTCTTCGGCGGCCAGGTGATCGGCCAGGCGCTGGTCGCCGCCCAGCGCACGGTCGACGGGGGACGCTACGTTCACTCGCTGCACGCCTATTTCATGCGTCCGGGCGACCCTTCCGTTCCGATCATCTACGAGGTCGACCGGATCCGCGACGGCTCGAGCTTCGCGACGCGGCGCGTGGTGGCGATCCAGCACGGCAAGGCCATCTTCGCCATGTCCGCCTCCTTCCAGTACGACGAGGATGGATTCGAGCACCAGTTCGACATGCCGGAGGTGCCGATGCCGGAGACGCTGCCGGGCGAGCAGGAACTCAAGGAGAAGTTTCTCGTCCACGCGCCGGAGGCGATCCGCCGCTATTGGGAGCGGCCGCGGCCGATCGAAATCCGGCCCGTCTCGCTCGAACACTATTTCTCGCGCGCGAAGGCGTCACCGAAGCAGGACGTATGGGTGAAAGCGGTCGGGACGGTGCCTGACGAGCGCCATCTCCAGGCCGCGGTCCTCGCCTATCTTTCCGACATGACGCTCCTCGACACGTCGCTTTACGCACACGGCACATCGGTCTTCGACCGCAGCCTCCAGGTCGCCAGCCTCGACCACGCCATGTGGTTCCACCGGCCCTCGAAAATGGACGATTGGCTGCTCTATACCCAGGACAGCCCCAGCGCGCATGGTGCCCGCGGAATGACCCGCGGCAGTCTTTTCGACCGCTCCGGCGTTCTGATCGCCTCTGTCGCGCAGGAAGGATTGATCCGCAAAAAGGCAATTGCGTAATTTTTTGCCATTTTTCGGATTCTGCTCAGATTTTAATCATTCCGACTGGCCTATTTTCAACGTTCCGCGGCAGCTCCCTCGCCGAACGTGTTTTTTCCATTAGATTTCAGTGGTTTGTTCTGCCTCATCGAATCTGGCACGCCCCTTGAATGTAGCTGTCCGGTTGCCAGCGCGTCAGGCGCTCAAGCAGCAAGGAGAGACGGCCTCCGCTGGAGGCAGACAAGGATGGGAACTCGATGAAAATTGTGATGGCCATTATCAAGCCGTTCAAGCTCGATGAGGTTCGCGAAGCCCTCACTGCCGTTGGCATCCAGGGTTTGACCGTGACCGAAGTGAAGGGCTACGGCCGCCAGAAGGGGCACACCGAGATTTACCGCGGCACCGAATATGCCGTGAGCTTTCTGCCTAAGCTGAAGGTCGAGATCGCGGTCGCGACGGAGATCGTCGACAAGGCCGTCGAAGCCATCGCTTCGGCCGCCAAGACCGGCCAGATCGGCGACGGCAAGATCTTCGTCTACTCGATTGACCATGCCGTGCGCATCCGCACCGGCGAGACCGACTCAGAAGCGTTGTAAACCACGCCGTTCAGGGAGCTATTTTCGATGTCGTCATTCACCCTTTCCACCTCTCTTCGACGCGTGGGAGCGACTGCTGCCGCGATGCTCGCGCCGGTCGTCGCGTTTGCCCAGGAAGCGGCGCCCGCCGCGGCCGCAACGCCGGTGCCGGACAAGGCCGACACCACCTTCATGTTCCTTTCGACGCTTCTCGTCCTGTTCATGCTGATTCCGGGCCTCGCCCTATTCTACGGCGGCCTCGTGCGCGCCAAGAACATGCTGTCGGTGCTGATGCAGTGCACGGTCATCGGCGCCGTCATGATGATCGTCTGGGTCGTCTACGGTTATTCCTTTGCCTTCGGCGGCTCGACGAGCGCCTATTTCGGCGGCTTCGCCAAGCTCTTCCTCGCGGGCGTGACCGTCGACAGCACCGCGGCGACCTTCTCCGACGGCGTCGTCATTCCGGAATATCTTTTCATGCTGTTCCAGATGACCTTCGCCGCGATCACCCCGGCGCTCATCGTCGGCGCCTTTGCCGAGCGCATCAAGTTCTCGGCCGCGATCCTCTTCGCCATCCTTTGGGCGACATTCGTCTATTTCCCGATTGCGCACATGGTCTGGGACGCCAACGGCCTGCTCTTCGGCATGGGCGCGCTCGATTTCGCCGGCGGCACCGTGGTCCACATCAATGCCGGCGTTGCCGGCCTCGTCGGTGCATTCATGGTCGGCAAGCGCACCGGCTACGGCCGGGACATGATGGCCCCGCATTCCATGACCCTGACGCTCGTCGGCGCTGCCATGCTGTGGTTCGGATGGTTCGGCTTCAACGCCGGCTCCAATCTCGAAGCCTCCGGCGGTGCGGTTCTCGCCACCGTCAACACCTTCCTCGCAACGGCTGCCGCAGTCCTTTCGTGGTCACTCGTCGAGACGCTTACGCGCGGCAAGGCTTCGATGCTCGGTGCCGCTTCGGGCATGATCGCCGGGCTCGTCGCCGTCACGCCGGCGGCCGGTATCGCCGGTCCGATGGGCGCGATCATCATGGGCCTGATCGTCTCGCCGCTCTGCTACTTCTTCGTCTCGGTGATCAAGAACAAGTTCCACTATGACGACACGGCAGACGTCTTCGGGGTGCACGGCGTCGGCGGCTTCTTCGGCGCGATCGCGACCGGCGTCTTCGCCTCCTCCTCGCTCGGCGGCATCGGCTATGCCGACGGCGTGACCATGGGAAGCCAGTTGATGACCCAGATCACGGCCGTCGCCATCACGATCGTCTGGTGCGGTATCGTATCCGCCATCCTCTACAAGGTGGTCGATGCGCTTGTCGGCCTTCGCGTATCGATGGAAGCGGAGCGGGAAGGGCTCGACCTCTCCTCGCATGGCGAAGCCGCCTATCACGCGAGCTGAGCAGCGTCGGCAAACGACGCCGCCAAAAGTCCCGTCGCGGTCCGCAGTCTGCGGATCGCCCTTGGCCCGGATCTCGCGATCCGGGCCTTTTTTTTGCTGCATAAGCGTACCAACGGCAATTTTGCCGGCACACGCGCATGGTTAATGTCACATTAACCCTACTTCGCTTAGGTTGATTCCATGGGCACGCAATGTGCCCGGAGCATCCCGCTTTTCGCCCTGATTGAGGGTGAGAAGGCTGCTCCTCACCAAAAGGGCTGGAATATTCATGGGCGGCCTTTTCGCGCGCTCTCGTTCCGGCGGATCGAAACGGGCAAAGCAGGCAACATGAGCAGAAGCAATACCGCAACGCTTGACAGCCGTTCCAACCGGTTCGTGCTGACCCACTTCGTCTGGCGGCAGATCGCCTCGCTGGCGGGGTTCGTTCTCGTCGGTGCGCTGGCGCTCGCCATTGCTGCCCTTTCGACATGGAACGTCGCGGATCCGAGCTTTTCCTATGCAACTTCGAACGAGCCGACCAACCTGCTCGGCTATGGCGGCGCCGTCTTCGCCGACATCTTCATGCAGTTCTTCGGCCTTGCGAGCGTCGTGGCGCTGCTGCCGGCCGTCGCCTGGGCTCTCGTTCTCATCCGCGGCACGCATTTCGACAAGGTGCTCAAGCGGCTCGGCCTGTGGTTCGCCGGTTCGGTGCTGGCGAGCGCGGCCTTGAGCTGCGTTCCGGCGCCGATCACCTGGCCGCTGCCGAACGGCCTCGGAGGCGTGTTCGGCGACATGATCCTTCGTTTTCCCGCGCTCTTCACCGGAACCTTCCCGACGGGCACCTTCGCGACCGTACTCGCCTGCCTCTTCACCGCACCGGCCGCCTGGTGCCTCGTTTACAGCGCCGGCCTCATCGGCGTCAGCGAGGATGAAGAAGCAGAACCGGCACCGGAGCCTGCACCCAGCAAGGCGCGCACCATACGCGACGAACTCGAAGAGGAAGACGAAGAAGGCCCCCTTACGGTGCTGATGGGCTCGCTCGCCCATATGCGCTACACGGCGCAGGCTAGGCTTCGCCGTGCCTTCGGCATGGGAGCAAAGCCGGCGAAGCGGCAGTATGACGAGCCCTACGACTTCAACAACGACGAATTCGGCACATTGAACGAGCCGGTCCGGCCGAAGGCGCAGGCCGGTCGTATAGAGCCCTCGCTCGATCGCACCGAGCGCCGCATCGTCACTCCGCCGCCGATCACGGGCGACGAAGACGACCCGCCCTTCGATATCGACGAGCGACGGCCCGCCGGCATCCTGCCGGACGACGAAGACGACGTGGCCGCAGACTGGGCTCCGCGGCCTGCACCGCCGAAGCCGGCTGTGGCAATGGCGGGTTCGCGCGTCGCCCCGCCGCCGCCGCGGCCGAAAGCCGGGCAGCGCGTCGAGCGCGAGGCGCAGCGCTCGTTCGTCGATGAAGACAGCGATTTCACGCTTCCGCCGATCCATTTCCTCGCCGAGCCGAAGAATGTCGCGCGCGACGCCTCGCTTTCGGCCGATGCGCTCGAGCAGAACGCCCGCATGCTCGAAGGCGTCCTCGAGGATTTCGGCGTCAAGGGCGAGATCATCCATGTCCGCCCCGGCCCCGTCGTCACCCTCTATGAGCTGGAACCCGCGCCCGGGATCAAATCGTCGCGGGTCATCGGTCTCGCCGACGACATCGCCCGTTCCATGAGCGCGATCGCCGCACGCGTCGCCGTCGTACCCGGCCGCAACGCCATCGGCATCGAGCTGCCGAACCAGCGGCGCGAGATGGTCTATCTGCGCGAACTGATCGGCTCCCGCGACTTCGAGACGACCAAGACGAAGCTCGCCATGGCGCTCGGCAAGACGATCGGCGGCGAATCCGTCGTTGCCGATCTCGCCAAGATGCCGCATCTGCTCGTCGCCGGCACCACCGGCTCGGGCAAGTCGGTGGCGATCAACACCATGATCCTGTCGCTGCTCTACCGGCTGAGACCCGATCAGTGCCGCCTCATCATGATCGATCCGAAGATGCTCGAGCTCTCCGTCTATGACGGCATCCCGCACCTTCTCTCGCCGGTCGTGACGGACCCCAAGAAGGCGGTCGTGGCGCTGAAATGGACCGTGCGCGAGATGGAAGAGCGCTACAAGAAGATGTCGAAGATCGGCGTGCGCAACATCGACGGCTTCAACAGCCGCGTCGAGCAGGCACTGGCCAAGGGCGAGGCGATCACGCGCACCGTCCAGACCGGCTTCGACCGACAGACCGGCGAGGCCGTCTACGAGACGGAGGAATTCGATCTTTCGCCGATGCCCTACATCGTCGTCATCATCGACGAGATGGCCGACCTGATGATGGTCGCCGGCAAGGATATCGAAGGCGCCGTTCAGCGGCTTGCGCAGATGGCGCGTGCTGCCGGCATCCACGTCATCATGGCGACACAGCGCCCCTCGGTCGACGTCATCACCGGCACGATCAAGGCGAACTTCCCGACCCGCATCTCCTTCCAGGTGACCTCCAAGATCGACAGCCGCACCATCCTCGGCGAACAGGGAGCCGAACAGCTCCTGGGCATGGGCGACATGCTCTACATGGCCGGCGGCGGCCGTATCCAGCGCGTGCACGGACCCTTCGTCTCGGACACCGAGGTCGAAGAGGTGGTTGCCTATCTGAAGACGCAAGGCGTGCCGCAATATCTCGACGCGATCACCGAGGACGACGAGGACGAGAGTGACGGCGGCGGGCCGGCCGGCACCTCCAACCTCGCCGATTCCGAGGACCCCTACGACCAGGCGGTGGCGATCGTGCTGCGCGACGGCAAGGCTTCGACCTCCTACGTGCAGCGCCGCCTCGGTATCGGCTATAATAGGGCCGCCTCGCTGATCGAGCGGATGGAGCAGGAAGGCATCATCAGCCCCGCAAACCACGCCGGAAAGCGCGAGATACTGGTGCCGACCGAAGCGGAGATCACCGGCCGGTAAGACAGCGCCACAGCGGCGTGATCAGCGCGCGGCGGGCGGTAACGGTCATTTGAAGGCGTCGTGTTTTCGGGATTTTCCAACGCCTTGAAGGCGCCCCACTTGCCCTTCAAATGGTCACGAATGAAGGAGACTGCGATGATGGAGACCAAAACCGACGGCCGCAACGGGGCAATCTCGCGGCGCGTCTTCGTTGGCGGCCTGGCGGCTCTCGCCGGCTTCGGCGCCACGACGTTGGGCGCCGGCGACGCTTCGGCTCAGGCGTCCGCCGTTGCCCAGAGGATCGCGGATCATTTCTCGTCCGTGAAGACCATGGCCGGCGAATTCGTCCAGTTCGGCCCGCGCGGCGAACAGACGGGCGGCAAGTTCTATATCCGCCGGCCGGGTCGCATCCGTTTCAATTACGAAGCACCCTCGCCGATGCGGGTCATCGCCGACGGCAAGTCCGTCGTCATCGGCAATATGAAGCTCAAGACCTGGGATATCTATCCGCTCTCGAAGACCCCGCTCAATCTGCTGCTCAGCGAAAGGATCGACTTGAGCAGCAGGATGGTACGCGACGTGAGGGTGGAAGCGGACCTCATCACCATCGTACTCGGCGACCGCTCGATCTTCGGAGATTCGACCATCACGATGATGTTCGATCCGAAGAGCTACAATCTGCGGCAGTGGACGATCACCGATGCGCAAAAGAAGGACACCTCGGTGATGATCTTCAACGTCCGGACCGGCATCGCGCTCGACGACAAGGTCTTCCGCATCCCCTATGACGAGGTGCGCAACAAGCGCCGCGGCGGCTGATCGCGAAATGCTCCGACTTTGAAACCAGGCACTTCCGAACGGAAGACATTCTTCCTGGAAGTGCTTTAAGCCTGTTTAAGTTCGGGATACCCCGCCGCGGGCTCGCGTCGCAGAGACGACACAAATCCCGCGCCGACCAATGCGCTCGACAAGCTTGCCCGCTTGCGGCGACGGTCATCTCTGAAAATCCTTCAGGAACCTGCGCATGGCGTGGTGGAAATCGGCGACGTATCGCGCCTTGTCTTCCGCCTTGGGGGTGATCTGGACGAAGCGTGCAGCGGGGATTTTCTCCGCCAGCGCACGCGCGTGGGCGATGGGATGAACGAGATCGCGTTCATGGCAGATGACGAGCGTCGGGACGGCGATGCGGGCGAGATCAGCCTCCGTGACTCCCGGGCCGTCGCTGGAAACGGCGGTGAGGAGCGCGGCGGTGACCTCGATGGGTTCCCGCGCAAAAAAGCCGGTGAGCGAGGCCAGATTGTCCGGCGCGGCCGCCGCAAGACGCTGCCCGATGGGACCTTCCAGGAAAGCGGCCTTGGCCGCGGGCGGCGGCAGACGGGTCAAAAGGTGGCCGACTTCGGCATTCGGGATCATATTTTCCGGCGCCGATGCCGTCAGCCAGGCGGGCCGGGCAAGGACAAGGGCGCGGACGAGATCGGGACGCTTTACGGCCAGGCGAAGCGAAATCGCCGCGCCCATGGAAATGCCGCCGATGATGACAGGCACGCCCAGATTGGCCTCCACATAGGCGGCAACGTCATTCGCGAAGGTTTCGATCGAAAGCCTGTCGAGTCCGCCGGACTGCGATCGGCCATGACCGCGAGCCTCGATCGTGACGCGACGGAAGCCGGATTCGCCAGGAAACGCTTCGGAGGCCTGGCCCGCGTCGCCGCAAAGTCCGTGCAGGAAGACAACCGGCGTGCCCTCGCCCGCCGTGTCGACATTCAGCCGCGTGCCGTCGCGTGTCTCGAAGTTTATGCTCATGGCCCCGCCTCGAGCTTTTCGGAGAGGAAGCGGGCAACGTCCTTGGCCTCGCTTGCTGCAAGCCCATGAGCGATCAGGCTGCCGGTAAAGCCGATGGCCTTCAGGCGAGCGAGATAATGTGCGTAGTCGAGCACCCCCTTTCCAGCGGTCGCAAAACTACCGTCCGGATTCCGGTCCTTCGCATGCGCCATGACGATGCGGTCGGCGAGAAGATCGATTGCCGCGGACACGGTCGTCCGCTGCTCGTCAAGCGTTGTCGTTTCAAAGAGATTGGCGGGGTCGAGCACGATTTTGATACGCGGGCTCCGCATCTCGTCGATCAGCCGGCGGGCCTTTTCCGCCGAGTTGACGACATTGGCAAGCTCCGGCTCGATGCCGAGATCGACGTCGCAGCGGTCTGCAATGCCGATCGCCGTCTCCATGGCCCGGAGCATATCGCGCCAGGCTTCCGGCGCGTCGTTTTCGGGGTGCTCCCTCCACTGGTCGAGCGGATCACGCGTGCCGGTGCAGAGCGTGATGAGGCGGGTGGACATCGCGTGGCTGCGTTCCGCCAGAACGGCCAGCCGGCGGTGGCCGGCCTCGCGCATCGCCTGGTCGGGATGGATCATATTGTAGGTGCCGGAGACCGCCGCGATTTCGATACCGGCCTTCTTCGCCGCATCGGCAACGGCGCACGCCTGCCGCTCGTCGATGCCTTCAGGCATGGAGGCGAGGCCCGAGCAGGCCATGTTGTATTGCGCGGCGGCAAACCCGGCAGCCGCGACGGCATCGAGCACCGCACCCGGTTGCGTGCCTTCAAAGGTCTTGGCGAAGATTCCGAGCTTCATCAGACGCCACCCTCGGCATCGGCAAGCGCAACCGCCTTGCCGCTCGCCACCGAGCGGGCGATGGCGACCATGGCGCGCACCGAGGCGAGGCCGTCGTCGATGCCGGCGCCTTCCATCGGCGCACCATCGAGGATGGTGCGTGCAAAGCCTTCGACCTGGCGGCGATAGAAATGACCGTCAGCACCGAGCACCCGATGCGTCGCGCCCTCGGCCTCGCGGAAAATGTCCACCTCGCTCGTCTTGTAGTACCAGGGGTTATAGGTCTTGCCGAGAACGCTGCCCTTCTCGCCGTAAATCTGGAAACCCTCGTGCCAGTCCATGCGGACTTGCACGGTCAGATCGAGGTGGCCGAGCGTGCCGGAAGCGAACTCGGCGTCGACGAACCAGCACCAGATGCCGGCCCGCTCGGAAAGCCGCGCCTGCACCGAGACGATGTCGCCGCCGAAGTAACGCGCCGTGTCGATGAGGTGGCAGCCATGGGCCAGCATATAGTAGCGGCGCAGATCCGCCTTCGGATTGGCCGAAGGCTTTTTCGCATTGGCGCTGGTAACGATCAGCGGCTGGACGGCATCCGTCATCGCATAGCGGTGCGTGCTGTCGCAATACCAAGCCTTGAGGGCGATCATCTCGCCCATCTCGTCGGCAATGAAGGCTTTTGCCGCCTGGAGACCGGCATCAAAGCGCTTCATGTGGCCGACCTGAAATATCTTGCCGGACTTTTCGACGGCCTCTCTGAGATCGAGGCACTCCTCGACCGTCACGCCGACGGGTTTTTCGCAGAGCACATGCTTGCCGGCTTCGAGTGCGCGCAGCGAGGCCGGGACGTGGAAGGCGTCGGCGGTCGCGATGATCACGGCTTCGATATCGGGATCGGCAAGCATCCTGTCGTAGTCGTCGTAGGTCTTCGCTGCACCGTGGGTAATCGCCATCCGTTCGCGCAGGTCATCGGCGACATCGCAGATAGCATGGAGATCGGCATTGACAGCCTTCGTGCAGGCCTCGAAATGAGCGGCCTGGGCGATCTGCCCGGCACCGAGCACACCCACTCGAAGGCGGCGTTCCTGTTTTGCTGGCATTCTAGAGTTCCTTAAGTTTGTTCACAGAGCGGCAGCCCGTCGGGCGTCAAAGTGAGTGGTGTGTACGGTTTTCCGCGCGCGTCCCGCTCTAACTCCCGGAAGCCGATCACAAAGTTTCAGGTCCATCCGGCATGAAAACATCGTGATCTAGAGCGTGATCCATCTTCCTTCGGCGCTGCCTGAGCGCAGCGTCGCGTCGATGAACCTCATTCCTCGCACCCCGGCGTCTATGCCGGGCAAGAGGAGAGATTTCGAGGACGCGGCCACGCCGGTAAGGCGAGCTTCGAGCTGGTCCGCCATGTCGGCGTAAAGTTGCGAAAGCGCCTCGACGAAGCCTTGTGGATGTCCGGGCGGCATGTGTCCTTTGACCACAGTGCCATGTGAAGCGCGATCGATGGTAATCCGCTGCCCGCCCAGCGGGCAGAAGTGCAGAACGTTCGCGTCTGCCACACCCCAGCCGAGCGACGCTTTGTCGCCATAAATCTCTATGCGAAGACCATTGGTCTTCCCTATCGCGACCTGGCTTGCCCATAAGCTGCCCTTGGCGCCATTTTCGAACCGAAGCTGAACGGAAACGTTGTCGTCGACCTGTCGCCCGGGGACAAAGCTGTCGACCTCGGCCGACACCGTGATGCACTGGAGCCCGCTGATAAACTCGGCAAGGTGGAAGGCATGCGTTCCGATATCGCCGAGGCTACCCGCGCCGCTTCGCTTCGGATCGGTGCGCCATTCGGCCTGTTTGTTGCCCTCGGCCTCGGTCGCTGAGGCGAGCCATTCCTGAGGAAACTCAACCCGCACGAGTCGGATTTCGCCGATGGCTCCGCTTTCGACGACAGCGCGTGCTTCCCGAACCATGTCGAAGCCGGCATTCGTGTAGCTGACGCCGAAAAGCGCTGTGCCGGCCTTTGCCGCCTGCTCGACTTCGAGAGCCTCGGGGAGCGTCGCGGTCAGCGGCTTGTCGCACATGACGCTGATGCCCGACGCCAGGAAGGCAAGAGAAGCGGGAGCGTGGATGTGGTTGGGCGTTACGACGGCCACGAGGTCGATGCCGTCGTCGCGTCCGGCCTCGGCGGCCGCCATGGCGGCAAAGTCGGTGTAGCTGCGATCGCGGTCGAGATACAGCGCGTCGGCACTTTCCAGGGCGCGCGTCGGATCACTCGACAGCGCACCGGCGACAAACTCGAAACGATGCGTCATCGCCGCCGCGCGGCGGTGGACTGCACCGAAGAAGGCGCCCTGACCGCCACCCACCATACCCAGTCTGAAACGTCGAGAAGCCATGCAAAAGTCCGTCAGGGCCATCGGCCCTTGAGTGATGGAGAGCCTGCGCCCGGCGGGCGGTTTGCCGAGTACAAGTCCCCATCCCGGCCGAAACAAGGGCGGGATGGGGAATGGAAAAGGACTAGTTCGCAGTCTTGCCGCAGGTCGTCAGCGCGTCCTCCGGGGTGCAAACCTCGGTACCGGTCTTGATGAACGGCTCCACTTTTTCGCCCTTGGTCAGCTTGTCCAGCGCCATGATGGTTTCATAACCCATGTCATAGGGACGCTGGCCGATGTTGTAGTGGCTGAGTCCTTCGGCCAGCAGGGGCAACTGCGGGCCGAAATTGTCGCCGAACACCACAACCAGGTCCTTGCTGTCGAGGCGTGCCTTGAGCGGCTCCATGGCCTGCTTGTAAGCCTGCGGAGCATACTGGGCCCAGCCGCCGACAGCGATGAAAGCGCTAAGCTCGGGGTTGTTCGTCATCACGTCGCGCACCTGCTGGGCGGCAAGCGTGATGTCGTCATTATTATAGACAGGGCAACCTGCCGGCTCGATCCATCCGTTCTGGCCGGTCAGCGTTTCCGCACCCTTGTCCTTCGTGACGCCCGCAAGAGTGTCGCGGATGCCTTGGACGCGGGCTTTCAGGTTCTCGGATGCAGGCGCACCCGACTGGATGCAGACGGTGCCGCCGTCCTTCTTGGTCTCCAGCACCTTCTGCGCCAATGCGATGCCGAATTCATAATTGTCGGTTCCGATGTAGGTCGAGCGCAGGCCTGCATCTTCGGGCAGAACGTCCGTGTCGAAAGTCACGACCGGAATGCCTTTATCCTGGGCCATTTTCATGATGCGAGCCATGGCCTTCGGGTTGCCGGCCGAAACGCCGAGGCCGGCCACTCCGCGGGTGACCATATCCTGGGCAAGTTGGACCTGCTTGGCTTCGTCATACTCGGTCGGGCCGAGATAGGTGCAGGTGACATCGCCCAACTTCTTCGCGGCGGCCTCGCACCCCTGCTGGATCGGCGGGCTGAAGGCGTTGTTGAGCACCTTGAAGACGAGGGCGAATTCGCGATCGGCAGCGTTGGCCTGGGGCACAGTCAAGCCGACGGCCAGGCAGGCCACCGAAAGGGCTGCCGTGAGAGTGTGTACTGGTTGCATTGAAGTTCCTCCCTTTTCCTTGTTGATGCGGACGCGCTCACCGACGCAGCGAGCGGATTCTTTCGAGCAGGACCGCGGCTAGAATGAAACTTCCCACGAACATTCCCTGCCAGAACGGGTTTACCCCTGCGATGAGCAGGGCATTGCGGATAACCTCTACGAGGATCGCGCCGATGGCTGCGCCGAGCGCAGTGCCGAACCCGCCTGCCAGCGACGCTCCGCCGATGACCGTCGACGCGATGACCTGCAACTCGTATCCGGTTCCGATCGCGTTGGTGACGGCGCCAAGCCAGCCGACCAGGAACACGGCCGTTATGGCGACCATCAGTCCGTTGAAGGCGTAGGCCGAGACCTTGATGAGGTCCACAGGGATGCCCGCCACTCGCGCCGCAGCCTCGTTGCCGCCGATCGCGAACAGGTAGCGGCCCCACCGCGTCATGGTCAGCAGGAAATGCAGGATGATCACGCCGGCGACGAGAGCATAGACGACATTGGGCAGTCCGAAACTATAGCCGCCGCCGAGCGCGATGATACCGTTGGTGGCCTGTCCGAATTCGTAGAACACCTCGTTGTTCGTGAGCACCAGCGCGAGGCTGCGTCCGATGGATAGGGTAGCAAGCGTGACGATGAATGGCGGGAGCTTGACGTAGGAGATGATGACTCCGTTGACCATGCCGCAGACGACACCCATGGCGAGTGTCGCGAGGATGCCGACCGCGAGCGGCATGTCCGAATTGAGCACGATGCCGAGCGTCACCCCGCACATGCCGAGGATCGATCCGACGGAGATATCGATACCGCCGCTGATGAGCACCGGCGTCATGCCGAGCGCCATGATCCCGATGAAGCAGGCATTCTGGAAAATGTTGAGGAGGTTTCCGGAAGTCGCGAACTTTGCCGAGATGACCGATACGACCAGGCCTATCACCAGGATAGCCAGTGCTATCCACGTCTCCTGCGCAAGGAATACGCGGCTCCAGAAAGGGCGGTCGGAGCTCTTCAGGAGATCGACATCCATGTGGGGAACTTCCTCGGGAGCACTCATGCGTTGTTTCTCCGGGATCAGGCCGTCTGGATCGCGCCGGTTATCAGGCCGGTCACTTCTTCGGGGCTCGATTGCTCGATCATCTTGTCGGCCACCTTGCGACCCCGACGCAGCACCACGACCCTGTCGCAAACCTCGAAGACATCGGGCATGCGATGGCTGATCAGGATCACGGAAAGGCCTTGTGCCTTCATGCGGCGGATCAGGGCCAGCACCTCGGCAACCTGCCGGACACTGATTGCCGCCGTAGGTTCGTCCATAAGGACGATTTTCGACCTGGCGAGCCGGGTACGAGCAATTGCCACCGCTTGACGCTGGCCGCCGGACATGCGCACCACGAGATCGGCCGGGCGGGTCTCGGATTTGAGTTCCCGGAATATCTCGGCCGAGCGGGCGTTCATGCGCTTGTGATCGAGCACCTTGAACGGCCCGATCTGCCGCATCAATTCGCGGCCGAGGAAGACGTTCGCCGACGCGGTCAGGTTGTCGCAGATCGCCAGATCCTGATAGACGACCTCTATTCCATGGCGACGAGCTTCCGCCGGTCCGGAAAAGACCACGGGCTCACCTTCCAGGGTGTAGGAACCGGAAGACGGCTGGAAGTTTCCGGCGATGGTTTTCACCAACGTCGACTTGCCGGCCCCGTTGTCCCCCATCAGGCCAAGAATCTCGCCCTGGTTGATTTCGAGGGTGACGCCATCGAGTGCGCGGACGGCACCGAAATCCTTCACGATGTTTTCGAGTCGCGCCAAAACCGTCATTGCACCCTACCGGAATTTTTGTAGCGTAACCGAACAAAACACCGTTTCCCTTGACCGTCAATAGCGGCATATCCGCTTTTCTATGCTGCAATGCATCAAGAATCGGCCCAATTGACAGCACTGTCTGAGGTTATTAGTAATTTTATCGAACAAATAGGCTTCAAATTGTCAAACACACTGCTTTTTCGTCCGAACGAAGCGCGCGCGCTTTCGGCACTGTTTCGCACGGGTGGGCTGACTCGCGCATCCTTGGCCCGTGAGCTCGATCTGACCCGCTCGACCACGGGGACTCTGGTGCAAAGCCTTGTCGATGCTGGTTTGGCGCGGGAACGGGAATCGACAACGGGCAACGAAGCAGGGGCCAAGGTCGGTCGCCCCGGGATCGTCGTTGAAATCGCCGGCAGCGGTGTCTTCTTTCTCGGCGCCTATATCGGCGTGAACCGGATCGACGTCATCGCCATCGACCTTTCGGGAAAAGTCCGAGCGAAGGCCACCCGCCCATTCTCAGGTGCGGCAAGCAGGCCCGCTCAAGCGATGAAACTCATCGTAGCACTGGTTGATGAGGTGCGCAGAACGTTGCCTCCCGGCGCACGGCCCCATGGCCTCAACGTAGCGCTGCCGGGCTTCCTGGATGGGGACGGCGAAACCTTTCATGCCGCCATTTTGGGCTGGCATGGGGTCAGCCTCGCGCAACTGATTTCCGAGTCCATCGGCCTTGGTGTCCCGGTGCTCCTCGAAAACGACGCCAATGCGGTGGCCGTGGCTGAGACCTATCGCTCGGCTCCGCCGGATGGCGAGGGCGATGACAGCCTCGTCGTTCTCATAGAGAACGGCGTTGGGGGCGGCATCGTCAGCAATGGCAAGCTGCATCGCGGTCAGTTGGGCGGCGCTGGCGAGATCGGCCATATGCCGATCGGAGAGGCTGGCTTCGTTTATGACGCTGTGCGTCCTGGTCGGTGGGAAACATTTATAGGCAAGGACGCCCTCCTTGCCCGATACGCACATATCAGCGGCGTCATTAGTTCGCTTGACGCGTTTATCGCAGTGCTGTCGTCGGGTGACCCCACCGCGCTTGCCTGCGCCCGCGACTGGGCTCGCTGGCTGGTTCGGGGGCTGGCGACCCTTGCCTGCGTCCTGCAGCCGGGCCGCATCATCCTCGCCGGATCGGTCAGCGCGATCTATCCCTTCGTGGCCGAACAAACGGAGGCTTTGTTGGCCGCGTCTCTCATCGAAGGCTATCCGATGCCCCGCGTCGAAACGTCAAGCACCGGCAATGACGGCCCCGCCCTGGGTGCTGCCTATCTTCTGCATCAGGCAATGCTTGCAGGCAATACGCCCCCGCATACGCGCGATGTCGCAGTTCGTTGACAGACAGGAGTTTTCATGACGCTCAAAGCCGCCTCCGAAACGATCGCCGTTGCCGAAATCGGGGGAACCTCGGTCAAGATCGGTTTTGCGGATCATGGTGTGCCGCTCGAAGTCACGCGCACCTTTTCGACGAGCAATCTTCGCCGAGGCGCTCCTGCGGCCCAACTCGCCCGGCTCCTGCAATGTGCGTCCGTCGATGCCGACCTGACCATCGACCGGGTCGTGGCAACTGTCCCCGGGTTCATCGGACGTGACTGCGATACGATCATCCATGCCGCAAACGTTCCCGAACTAAACGGCGTTCACCTGGCCTCCGAATTGGCTTCCACGCTTTCGGTTCCCGTCCAGTTGGAGCGGGACGTGGTTCTGCAGTTGCTCGGGGAAAGCGCCTGCGGCGCGATTGCCAACGAATGCGAGGTGTTGGCTGTCTACTTCGGCACCGGAATCGGTGCCGCTTACCTTGGCGAAAACGGCATTTTTCGTGGCGGCGGGTGGGCGCTTGAAATCGGCCACATGCCGGTGCTCGAGCCGGGTGACCGTCAGGAATTCCCCAAGCGGATCGAGGCGTACGCCTCTGGTGCAACTCTGGTGGACCTCGCATCTGCACATGGCGTCGCCGTGAAGGACCTCTTCCAGGCTGCTGCGCAGTCGCCGGAATTGTGCGACGCTCTCGACGACATATTGTGGCAGCAGGCGATAACCGTTGCCAGAGCGACGGTGTTGTTTTCGCCACGCATCGTTCTGCTGGGCGGCGGCGTCATCGACATGGACGGCTATCCGCGCAACACGCTCACCCAGCGCATTGTTGGCGCATTGCCGCATTCCGGCTCGATTCACTCCATCGACATACGCTGGGCCACACTGGGCTGGCAGGCAGCCATTTTCGGTGCCGTTCGTCTTGGCGACATGGCGGCTTAATCCGTCGGCAGATCCGCGCGAGAACGCGTCTTGACTGCCGGCTGCGAAAGCGGCGCCGACAGGAAGCCTTGCGCGATCTCCGCACCGGGCGATTTTTTCAAGCTTGTCGATCGGTGGCTAACCTGTTTAAACGCTCCCGTTGCCGGACGCGTGATCCTTTTCCGGCAATTTCCCGGGAGAACGAGGAATGCCTCTTTCCATCGCCACATGGAACATCAACTCCGTTCGCCTGCGCATGCCGCTGGTCGAACATTTCCTCAAGACATGGCAGCCGGACATCCTCTGCCTGCAGGAAATCAAGTGTCGGAACGACCAGTTCCCCTCGGCGCCGCTGAGGAAGCTCGGCTACGAACACATCGAGATGCACGGGCAGAAGGGCTATCACGGCGTCGCCACTATCTCTCGCCTGCCGCTTCATGAACTCTCCGACCGTCGCGACTATTGCGGCGTCGGCGATGCACGCCATCTCTCCGTCGTCTTCGCGGCCGGTGGAAAGACGATCCGCCTCCATAATTTCTATGTACCGGCCGGCGGCGACGAGCCGGACCGCACGGTCAATCCGAAGTTCGGACACAAGCTCGACTTCGTCGACGAGATGAAGCTCCTGCACGCGGAGGCCGAGGCCGGCGTCTCGTCGATCCTCGTCGGCGACCTCAACATCGCGCCGCTCGAGCACGACGTCTGGTCGCACAAGCAGCTTCTCAAGATCGTCAGCCATACGCCGATCGAAACCGAGGGCCTGGTCTCGGTGATGACCGGAGGTGCATGGGTCGACCTGATGCGCCTCCACACGCCGCCGCCGAAAAAACTCTACACCTGGTGGAGCTATCGGGCGAAGGACTGGACCGCCGCCGACCGCGGACGCCGGCTCGACCACATCTGGTCCTCCGCCGATCTCGCGAGCCGGCTCGTGCGCGTCGAGATCCTCAAGGAAGCGCGCGGCTGGGAACGCCCGTCCGACCATGTGCCCGTCATAGCCCATTTCGAGCTTTGACGGCGCCATCCGCTTACGTAAACCGCCCGGCAAGCGCCTCCACGCGGCGGATCATCGCCTGAATGTTTTCCCGGATGCGGGCTTCCACCATGGCGGTCACCTCGGGATATTCCTCCAGCATCCGGCGGAAGAGCGGACGGTTGATCCGGATCACTTCGCTGTCCTCCTGCGCCGTCGCGGTGAACTTGCGCTCGACCATCGAGATGAGCGCGAGCTCGGACAGGAGCGCGCCGCGGCCGACGGTCATCACCTGCTGCTGGCGGCCCTGCGCATTCGCATTCGAAAGCGCGAAGCTGCCGGCCGCCACGGCATAGGCGCAATCGGCCGGCGCGCCTTCCCGGAAGAGTTCGTGCCCCTTGGCCACCCGGCGGCGCTCGGCGCCGAAGGCGATAAGCCTCAGCTTGTCCTCGCCGATGTCGGCGAAGAGCGACACGTTGGACAAGAGTGCGATGTCGTCATTGAGCGCCAAGCGGCAAATCTCCCCCGGTCATGTCGTCCGGCTTAGGGAACGATCTTGTAGCCGCCGTTCTCTGTCACCAATATCTCGGCATTGGAAGGGTCGCGCTCGATTTTCTGGCGCAGCCGGTAGACATGCGTCTCGAGCGTATGGGTCGTGACGCCGGAATTATAGCCCCAGACCTCCTCGAGCAGCACGTCGCGGGTGACCACTTTCTGGTCGGCGCGGTAGAGATATCGGATGATTGCGGCTTCCTTCTCCGTCAGTCGGATCTTCTGGCCGTTCTCCATGGTAAGCAGCTTCTGGCTGGGCTTGAATGTGTAAGGGCCGACATTGAAGGTCGCGTCCTCGCTCTGCTCATGCTGGCGGAGCTGGGCGCGAATGCGGGCAAGCAGCACGGCGAAGCGGAACGGCTTCGTCACATAATCGTTGGCGCCGGCCTCGAGGCCGAGGATCGTGTCGGAATCGGTGTCGTGACCGGTCAGCATGATGATCGGGGCCTTGAAGCCGCCCTTGCGCAAGAGCTTCACCGCCTCGCGCCCGTCCATGTCGGGCAGACCGACATCCATGATCAGGAGGTCGACCTGTCGGCCACGCGCCATCTGAATGCCCTTCCCGGCGGTCGCTTCCTGCAGAAGGTCGAACTCTTCGTAGAGAGAGAGCTGTTCTATCAACGTCTCACGCAGATCATCGTCGTCGTCGACAAGGAGGATGGTGCGAGTCGCCATGGGACAGTTCCTGTTGCTTCCTGGTTCAAAACTAACTCAAATGCCGCTCTTGGCAAGCGCGGCAGTCGCTGCCGCATGTTTCCGTAAATCCTAACCTATTTAGGATAGAAACAGGCCGCAACTGAAAGTGGCCGCAGCGACGTCTGCGCGTCGGATGATACGCACGGCGCCGCAGGCATCGTCATATAGGAAAACCGGCTTAAGGTCGCGGCGCGATCACGGCAAAGCAAGAATTTGTGAGACCGATGCGCAAGAAGGCGTCGACAACAGGATCGAGAAAAGGGACCATCGTCGTCAGAACCGCTCCGCGCGACCGCAAGCGCGCCCTCGTGCTTTTCGACGGACGGGTCGAGCAGGCTGCGATCGGGCGCAGCGGCGTCACTGCCATCAAGCGCGAAGGCGACGGGGCGACGCCCCGCGCGGTCATGCGGCTCATCGGCGGCTATGTCAGGCGCGATCGCGTCCCGTTTCCCTCGACGCGCCTGCCGATGCGGGCCGTCCGGGGCGACATGCTCTGGTGCGATGCCCCGCAACACCCGTGCTACAATCGCCCCGTCAGGGCGCCGTTTCGTGCCGGACATGAACGCATGATGCGCGACGACGGGCTCTACGACATCTGCCTCGTCATGGATTGGAACATTTCCTCCCGAAGGCGCAATGCCGGCTCGGCGATCTTCTTCCACCTCATCCGTCCGGGCTACGAGCCGACCGAGGGCTGCGTGGCCGTCAGCCTTTCGGCCATGCGGCGACTGCTCCGGCAAATGCGCCGCGGGATGATCGTGAAGGTGGTGTAGCTTCGGTCGCGCAGCAAAGCCGAACGGGCAATCCGAATCAGTCCGACCGTTCCTCCTCAAGCATGCGCGGCGTCACGAAGCGAACCAGGCGGCCGGTGCCGGGCGCTATGTCCGACCAGCGCTCGACGTCGAAATCCATGACGGCAAGTCCGGCTGTCGGAAACTTCTCCCTCAGCCGCTCCAGCGCCGCTTCATCGCCGCGCCCGGCAAGCAGAAGCGCAAGATCGGCCATTCCCGGATTGTGGCCGACGAGGAGCAGTTTCTCCACCGTCGGCTCGACCCTGCGGACGGCGTCGAGAATGGCCGATGCGGCGACCTCGTAGATGCCGACCGCATCGCGCTCGGGGATCTTGTGCGGCAACGCCCCGGCGACGAGCTCCCAGGTCTCCTGGGCGCGCCGCGCGGTCGAAACGAGCGCCAGGTCCGGAGCAAGCCCTTGCCGGGCGATGAAGGCGCCGACGACGGGCGCCGCCTTGCGTCCACGCTCCGAAAGCGGCCGGCGATGGTCGGCAACGCCGTCCGGCCAGGCGGACTTCGCATGGCGGAGCAGCATGAGTCGGCGTGTCGAGGGCCGGGCGTCATCGGGCATGAAAGCTCCTCAGGGCAGAAAACCGGGGGCGGCAGCGCATTGTCGCATCATCATGCGCATAAAAAAAGCCGCCCCGAAGGGCGGCTCAAACGCCGGAAAAGCTCAAAACCGGCTATTTCCATTCGCGAATGTCGACAAAATGACCAGCGACCGCCGCCGCGGCTGCCATTGCCGGAGAAAGCAGATGCGTGCGCCCCTTGAAGCCCTGGCGGCCTTCGAAGTTGCGGTTCGATGTGGAGGCACAACGTTCGCCGGGCTTCAGGCGGTCGTCGTTCATCGCCAGGCACATGGAGCAGCCGGGCTCGCGCCAGTCGAAGCCCGCTTCCTTGAAGATCTTGTCCAGGCCTTCCGCTTCCGCCTGTTCCTTGACGAGGCCGGAGCCCGGAACGATCATCGCCGAAACGGTCGGGGCGACCTTGCGGCCTTCGACCACCTGTGCGACGGCGCGCAGGTCCTCGATGCGGCCATTGGTGCAGGAGCCGATGAACACCCGGTCGATGGCGATGTCGGTGATCTTCGTGCCGGGCTTCAGGCCCATATAGTCGAGCGCACGCCACTTGGAGGTCCGCTTCGTCTCGTCCTGGATGTCGTCCGGGTCGGGAACGACGCCCTGGACGGAGACGACGTCTTCCGGCGAGGAGCCCCAGGAAACGATCGGCGGCAGATTGGCGGCATCGAGCACGACGACGCGGTCGTAATGGGCGCCTTCGTCCGTGTGCAGCGTCTTCCAGTATTCGACCGCCCTGTCCCAGGCCTCGCCCTTGGGGGCGCGCGGCTTGTCCTTGATGTACTCGAAGGTGGTTTCGTCCGGTGCGATCAGCCCGGCGCGCGCGCCGCCTTCGATCGTCATGTTGCAGACGGTCATGCGGCCTTCCATCGACAGCGACCGGATCGCCTCACCGGCAAACTCGATGACGTGGCCGGTGCCGCCTGCCGTGCCGATCTCGCCGATGATCGCAAGGATGATGTCCTTTGCGGTGACGCCCGGCGGCAATTGGCCGTCGACGCGCACCAGCATGTTCTTCGCCTTTTTCTGGATCAGCGTCTGCGTCGCCAGGACATGCTCGACCTCGGACGTGCCGATGCCGTGCGCCAGCGCACCGAAGGCGCCGTGCGTCGAAGTGTGGCTGTCGCCGCAGACGATCGTCATGCCAGGCAGCGTGAAGCCCTGCTCCGGACCGACGATGTGAACGATCCCCTGGCGCTTGTCGTTCTCCGAATAATATTCGACGCCGAAATCCGCGGCGTTCCTGGCAAGCGCCTCGACCTGGATGCGGCTTTCCTCGTTCTTGATGCCGAGATGGCGGTCCGGTGAAGTCGGGACGTTATGGTCGACGACGGCGAGCGTCTTTTCCGGGGCGCGAACCTTGCGTCCGGCCATGCGCAGTCCTTCGAAGGCCTGCGGGCTCGTCACCTCGTGAACGAGGTGACGATCGATGTAGAGGAGACAGGTTCCGTCGGCCTGGCTGTCCACCAGGTGATCGTCCCAGATCTTGTCGTAGAGAGTACGCGGTGCGCTCATGGGGTATGTATCCATCGTATTTTCAAGAATGTGGAATGGGGGCCGGCGCCAATGCGGCCGGTAACGCTGATCGTGCGATCAGGATAGGCGGCTGGTGAGCGCCCCTGAAACGCGCGCAAAAAAGCGTGCCGGCAGGCGCTTGTGATCCTGCAGCACGACGATCTTCTGCTCGCGACATCCGAATTTGGATTCCATGACCGTGCTCATATCAATTTTTTGACAGTTCGGCAATCGGCGAGGCGGGGAGTGAAACCCGATGACGAGCGTGCTCGCGTTGAATGGGCGGAACGGATATGATAAGCAAAACTTATTATTCAACGCGATCGATCAAATGCCCAGGAAACTCGAGTCCGATACGATCGGGATGCTCCTCACCGATGTCTCCCGCCTGTTGCGCGGTGCCTTCGATCGCAAGGTCAATGCGATGGACCTCGGGATCACGCCCGGCGAGGCGCGCACATTGGTCCAGGTGGCCGTCACCGAGGGCATCAAGCAGGCGGAGATCGCGACCCGAATGGGGATCGAGCCCATGACCCTCTCCGCCTATCTCGACCGCCTCGAAGCGATGGGCCTCGTCGCGCGCATCCCGGATCCGGCGGACCGGCGCGCCAAGAACGTCGTCGTGACCGACAAGGCCGACCCGCTCATCACCGAGCTGATGTCGGGCCTGCGTGAAATGATGAATGCTTATACCGAGGACCTGGGCGACGACGGACGGGAGGTCCTGCGCGCAAACCTGAGGATCCTGCGGGACAGTCTCCGCCGCCTCGACCCGTGTCTCGCCGGCAAGGAGAAGGGGGCGGCCGAATGACGCTCAGGATGAGCGAGCGGCGCACGAGCATCATCGGCGCCTTCCTAGTGGCGCTCGGCCCCATCTCGATGGCGCTCTACACGCCGGCAATGCCGGAGCTCGTGCGTGCCTTCGCCTCCACCGAAGCGGCGATCAAGATGACGCTGTCTCTCTATTTCGGCGGCTTCGCCCTTGCCCAGCTCGCCTCGGGCACGCTTTCCGACGTCATCGGCCGGCGGCGAACAACGCTGATCTTCATGGCGATCTATCTCGCCGGCAGCCTGATGGCGGCCTTCGCGCCCTCCGTCCCGGTGCTGCTCGCGGGGCGCCTCGTGCAGGGAATCGGCGCCTCCGTCGGAATGACCGTGGCGCGCGCCATCGTTCGCGACCAGTTCACCGGCACAACGGCGGCGCGCATCATGAACATGATCGGCATGATGCTGGCGCTCGGGCCGGCGGTCTCACCGACCCTCGGCGGTATCGCGCTTGGCCTGTTCGGCTGGCAGTCGATCTTCCTGCTGATGGTCGGCTTCGCGCTGATGGCGTGCTTCATCGTTCAGCTCTTCATGGCGGAGACGACGACGCCGGATCGCAACAAGGGGCATTTCCGGCCCATTCTCGCAGCCTATGGCGAGCTTATAAGGGACGCTCGCTTCGTGTCATCGACATTGGTGATCGCCGGCGCGGTCGGCGCGCTCTATGCATGGGCGACCATGCTGCCCTTCGTGCTGATCAGCCAGGTCGGGCTTAGCCCGACCGAGTTCGGCATCGGCATGCTCATGCAATCGGGCCTGTTCTTTTCGGGCACGGTCACGATGCGTCTCATGATGCGTCGCTTCACGCCGCAGGCGCTCGTGCCGGCCGGTCTCTTCTTCATCGGCGCGGCGAGCCTCGCCCTCGCCTTCACCATGCATGCGCTGGAACCGACTTTCCTCTCGGTGATGACGCCGATCGGGATCTATGCCTTCGGCATCGCCTTCGTCATGCCCTATATGATGACCGCGGCGATGGCCCCCTTCCCGCATATCGCCGGCACGGCTTCGGCGATGATGGGCTTCATCCAGATGAGCGCCGGACTCCTCGGCGGCGCGCTTGCAGCTCTCGTCGGGGTGCCGGCCACAGCACTCGGAACGATCATTCCGAGCTTCGGCCTTCTCTCGCTTGCAAGCTATTTCTGGTACCGCAGGTCCGTTCGCCTAAGGCCGCTGGTCGCACCGGCGGCTGCGGAGACGCCGCTGAGCGAAGCGGCGGAGTGAGCAAAGATAAAAAACCGCGGCGGAGCGATCCACCGCGGCTCCCAACCTGCAATCCTTCAGAGCTTAGCGGTTGCGCGCTGCCAGCGTGCGCAGGCGCAGCGCGTTGAGCTTGATGAAGCCGGCGGCATCCTTCTGGTCGTAGGCGCCCTGATCGTCCTCGAAGGTGACGAGCTTGTCGGAATAGAGCGACTTGCCGCTCTCGCGGCCGATGACCATGACATTGCCCTTGTAGAGCTTCAGCGTCACTTCGCCTTCCACATGCTCCTGGCTCTTGTCGATCGCCGCCTGCAGCATGTCGCGCTCCGGAGAGAACCAGAAGCCGTAATAGATGAGCTCGGCATAGCGCGGCATCAGCTCGTCCTTCAGATGCGCCGCGCCGCGGTCGAGCGTGATGCTCTCGATCGCACGATGGGCCGCAAGCAGGATCGTGCCGCCGGGAGTCTCGTAGACGCCGCGCGACTTCATGCCGACGAAACGGTTCTCCACGAGGTCGAGGCGGCCGATGCCGTTGTCGCGGCCGTATTCGTTGAGCTTCGCAAGAAGCGTTGCCGGCGACATGCGCACGCCGTTGATCGACACGGCATCGCCACGTTCGAAGCCGACCTTGATGATGGTCGCCTTGTCGGGTGCCGCTTCCGGCGAAATGGTGCGCATATGCACATATTCGGGAGCTTCCTGGGCCGGGTCCTCCAGCACTTTTCCTTCCGAGGAGGAGTGCAGGAGGTTGGCGTCGACGGAGAAAGGCGCCTCGCCCTTCTTGTCCTTGGCGACCGGGATCTGGTGCTTTTCGGCGAATTCGAGCAGATCGGTGCGGCTCTTGAACGACCAGTCTCGCCAGGGGGCGATGATCTTGATGTCCGGATTGAGCGCGTAAGCAGAAAGCTCGAATCGGACCTGGTCGTTGCCCTTGCCGGTCGCGCCATGGGCGATCGCATCGGCGCCGGTCTTCCTGGCTATATCGATGAGGTGTTTGGAGATCAGCGGACGGGCGATCGAGGTGCCGAGCAGGTAGACGCCTTCATAGACGGCATTGGCGCGGAACATCGGGAACACGAAGTCCCTCACGAATTCCTCGCGGACGTCCTCGATATAGATCTCCTTGATGCCGAGCATCTCGGCCTTCTTGCGAGCCGGCTCCAGTTCTTCGCCCTGGCCGAGGTCGGCGGTGAAGGTCACCACTTCGGCGCCCAGTTCAGTCTGCAGCCATTTGAGGATGATCGAGGTGTCGAGACCGCCGGAATAGGCGAGAACGACCTTCTTGACGTCTTTATGCGATGCCATGGTTTTTGTCCGTCTGCTCGTTTTGTCAGGCTCTCGGGCGCGGCGCTGCCGCATCGAAAATCTGCGGCACTTTAGCCAGAACTTGAGGGGATACAAGCGGAACTACTGCATGTCGCCCAAAACTGTGCCGCGTTTGAGCGCGGAGGACAGGCGGGAAGAAAATGCAAGGCGGTCGCCAGATCGCGTGAATCCACTGGCAAAAGCCTCAGGCCGGAGGTATCAGCAAGGATCGTCGTTCGAGGAATGCGTCATGGATTTCGTTCCCAACCTGCCGACACTCATCGCTTTCGCCGCAGCAAGTCTCCTCCTCGCCGCGACACCGGGTCCGGACATGACGCTTTCGATCAGCCGGGCACTGGCGCAGGGGAAGAAGGCCGCGCTTTTCGTCGTGCTCGGCACCGGACTTGGCATCGTCGTCCATACGCTGCTCGTCGCCTTCGGCATTTCGGCACTGATCACGGCATCTCCGTCCGCCTTCCTGGTTCTGAAGACCGGCGGTGCAGCCTATCTCCTCTGGCTTGCGATCCAGGCGATCCGCTACGGATCCAGCCTGTCGGTGACGAAGGTGACGGAGGCGAAGGGAACTGCGCTTTCGAACGTCGCGACCGGCTTTTCGGTGAACATTCTGAACCCGAAAGTCGTGATATTCTTCATGACCTTCCTGCCGCAGTTCGTCAGCGCCGGAGATCCCGCCGTCACGGGCAAGCTCCTGTTCCTCGGCTTTTTCTTCATCGTCATCGGCATGCCGGTCAATGCGATGGTCGTGCTCGCCGCCGATTGGCTTGCCGCCTGGCTGCAGCGCAACAGGCGCGTCATGCGGGCGATCGACTACAGCTTCGCCGGAGTCTTCTCGATTTTTGCCGTGAAGATTTTCCTGACGCAGGCGCGCTGAGATTATCTCCGGGCGTTTGCGGTTATTTGCCCCTCATCTGCCTGCCGGCATCTTCTCCCCGTCCTGACGGGGAGAAGAGACAAGCGGCAAGATCCGCTACCCAAATTTCGAGTCGATATTCAAGGTTGCGGATCGAGCGCCGAGATCGCGGCGTGCCCTCTTCTCCCCGTCCTGCGGGAAGAAGATGCCGGCAGGCAGATGAGGGGCCACACCCGCCCAAACTTCGTCACCCGATCAGCAGCGCATCGTCGTCCAACGTCTGCCCGCGAATGCGGCGGAACATGGCGATGAGGTCCTCGACCTGAAGCGTCTTGCGGCTGTCGCCCGCAACATCGAGCACGATCTCGCCGCCGTGGAGCATGACGGTGCGGTGGCCGAAATCGAGCGCCTGGCGCATCGAATGCGTGACCATCAGCGTCGTCAGCTTGCGGTCCGAGACGATCTTCTGGGTGAGGTTCATGATGAACTCGGCCATTCCCGGGTCGAGTGCCGCCGTGTGCTCGTCGAGCAGCAGCACCTCGGAGCCCGCAAGCGTCGCCATCACCAGCGACACCGCCTGGCGCTGGCCGCCCGAAAGCAGGTCCATGCGGTCGCGCATGCGGTTTTCGAGACCCAGATTAAGTTCGGCGATACGCTCGCGGAAATGCTCGCGCCGCCGCGAGCCGAGCGCCGGCGTCAGGCCGCGGCTCTCGCCGCGCCTGGCGGCCAGCGCCAGGTTTTCCTCGATCGAGAGAGCGCCGCAACTGCCGGCGAGCGGATCCTGGAAGACACGCGCGACGAGCCCTGCGCGGGCCGCCGTGCCCTTGCGCGTCACGTCGGTCGTACCGATCGTGACGCGGCCGCCGCTCGGCAGCACGTCGCCTGCGAGAACCCCGAGAAGCGTCGACTTGCCGGCACCGTTGGAGCCGATGACCGTGACGAAGGAGCCTTCCTCGATGGTGAGGCTGACGCCGTTCAGCGCCTGCTTCTGGAGCGGCGTGCCCTTGCCGAAGACGACCTGGATGTTTTCGACGTTGATCATGCGGCACCTCCGCGGCGCAGGCGGGGCAGGATGAGCGCTATCGTCACCAGCAGCGCGGTCACGAAATTGAGATCGGAAGCCTGCAGACCGAGCGTATCGGTCGAAAGCGCCACCTGGATGGCGATGCGGTAGAGGATCGACCCGAGCACGCAGCCGATGAGCGCGATCAGAATGCCGCGGGCGCCGAGCAACGTCTCGCCGATGATCACGGCGGCAAGCCCCACGACGATCGTCCCGACACCCGAGGTCACGTCGGCAAAGCCGTTGGTCTGGGCAAACAGTGCACCGCCCAGGGCGACGAGTGCGTTGGAGATCGCCATGCCGAGATAGATCTGCCGGCTGGTGTCGACCCCTTGCGCCCGTGCCATGCGGGAATTGGCGCCGGTCGCCCGCATCCCAAGGCCCGCATCGCTTTCAAGAAAGCGCCAGACGAGAACGACGGCAAGGGCGACGAGAATGCCGACGAAAAGCGGGCGCACATGGAAGTCCCGCAGACCGAGGCCATAGAAGGGCGAAAGCATCGTGTCGGCATTGATCAATGCGACGTTGGGCTTGCCCATGATGCGGAGATTGACCGAGAAGAGCGCAATCATCGTCAGGATCGAGGCGAGCAGGTTCAGAATCTTGAACCGCACGTTCAGGAGCGCCGTTACCATCCCTGCGGCAGCACCGGCGACCATCGCCACCGCTGCGGCAAGCCAAGGATTGACGCCGGCGATGATCAGGACCGCGGTGACTGCGGCGCCAAGCGGAAAGGAGCCGTCAACGGTCAGATCCGGAAAGTCGAGCACCCGGAAGGCGAGAAAGACGCCGACGGCGACGAAGGCATAGACAAGCCCCAGCTCCACGGCTCCCCAGAAAGCGATTTGACTCAACGCCGGTAGTCCTCTTCTCGGATGCTCCGCAGGCGTAGGGCGCTGCGGAGCACGTATTCTGAAGTTGAAGCGGGATGCGCACCATTTCCGTATCCCGCTCGATAAGCGAACCGCCCCCGTATGGAACGGGGGCGGCAAAAAGACAATGATCGCCCGGAAAGGGGATCGCCCGGAGAGCGGGATCGTCCGGAGAGGGGGATCGTTACTCGATCGTCCGGGTCGCCCGCCCGACGACGCTCTCCGGCAGTGTGACGCCCATACGGGTGGCGGCGCCCTTGTTGATCACGAGATCGGTTCCGGCGGCGACCTTGACGGCGATATCGCCGGGGTTTTCGCCCTTGAGGACGCGAACGACTACCTCGCCCGTCTGCTTGCCGACGTCATAGTAATTGAAACCGAGGGCCGCCAGTGCGCCGCGGGAGACGGAATCGGTGTCGGCGGTGAAGAGCGGCAGCTTGCTTTCCTCTGCGACGGCGACGGCACCTTCGAGGGCGGAGATGATGGTGTTGTCCGTCGGGACATAGATCGCGTCGGCGCGGCCGACGAGCGCACGAGCCGCACCCTGGACTTCGGCCGACTTCGTCGCGGCGGATTCGATCACCGTCAGGCCGGCCTTTTCAGCCTCTTCCTTGAGGACCGCCAGCAGCGAGACGGAGTTCGCTTCGCCCGAATTGTAGAGATAGCCGATGGTCTTGACGTTCGGCAGGATCTCCTTGATCAGCGCCACGTGCTCGGCAACCGGGGACAGGTCGGAAAGACCGGTGACGTTGCCGCCGGGCTTCTCCATGTCCTTGACGAGCTGCGCGCCCAGCGGATCGGAAACGGCGGTGAAGACAACGGGAATATCGCGGGTGGAGGAGACCACGGCCTGGGCCGACGGGGTGGAGATCGGCACGATTACGCTCGGGGCCTCGCCCGCGAACTGGCGGGCGATCTGTGCTGCGGTCGCCGGGTTACCCTGCGCCGACTCGTAAATGAACTTGAGGTTCTCGCCTTCCTTGTAGCCGGCGGCGGCCAGCGCATCCTTGACGCCGTCGCGTGCGGCATCGAGCGCGGGATGTTCGACGATTGCCGTGACGGCAACCGTGACTTCGTCGGCGCGTGCCGGTAGAGAAAGCGCGACCGTGGCGGCAAGCGCGATAAGAAGCGAACGCATGGGTGTCCTCCGGTTTTTGGTTGGCGATTTCCGCGAAGGCCGGCTAACGTCCCTCCCGCATCGCTTCAGAATAATTCCGCCGCTTTCTTAGGAAAGCAAGGGCCCGAAATCAATCGGCGTAAACGGCTTCATCCATCAAACTTCTTCATCGATCGCGGTGATCGTGCGGCACGCCCGAAACTGCTGGAAGGACGATGAGCCGCCTCAGTCCTCGCCGTGATTGGCGATCATCATCGCCTCGAAGGCGAGGCGGTCGACCTTGCGCATGCGTTCCGATTCCGACTTGAGCTGTCCGCAGGCGGCAAGAATGTCGCGGCCGCGCGGGGTGCGGATCGGCGAGGCATAGCCGGCCTGGTTGATGAAGTCGGCGAACTTCTCGATCTGCTCCCAGTCCGAGCACTGATAATTGGTGCCCGGCCAGGGATTGAAGGGGATCAGGTTGATCTTGGCCGGAATGCCCTTCAGGAGCTTCACCAGTTCCTTGGCGTCTTCCAGGCTGTCGTTGACGTCCTTCAGCATCACATATTCGAAGGTGATGCGGCGGGCATTCGACAGGCCCGGATAGGCGCGGCAGGCCTCCATCAGCTCCTTCAGCGGATACTTCTTGTTGATCGGCACCAGCATGTCGCGCAGATCGTCGCGCACGGCGTGAAGCGAAATCGCGAGCATCACCCCGATTTCCTCACCGGTGCGGTAGATCTCCGGCACGATGCCGGAGGTCGAAAGGGTGATGCGCCGCTTCGACAGCGACAGCCCGTCGCCGTCGGACGCGATCAGCAGCGCCGTCTTGACGTTTTCGAAATTGTAGAGCGGCTCGCCCATCCCCATCATCACGATATTGGTGATCTTGCGGCCTTCCGCCGGCACGATCGCACCCTGCGGCGTGTCGCGCTCGGGGAAATCGCCGAGCCGGTCGCGGGCGAGCAGAAGCTGCGCAAGGATCTCTTCCGCCGTCAGATTGCGCACCAGCTTCTGCGTGCCGGTGTGGCAGAAGGAACAGGTGAGCGTGCAGCCGACCTGGCTCGAAATGCAAAGCGTGCCGCGGCCCTCCTCGGGAATGTAGACCGTCTCGATCTCTACCGGACGGCCGGCGCCGCGTGCGGGAAAGCGCAGCAGCCACTTGCGCGTTCCGTCGCCCGAAACCTGCTCTTCGACGATCTCCGGCCGTGCGATGGTGAAATGCTCCCTCAGCATCTCGCGCATGTCCTTGGAGACGTTGGACATTTCGTCGAAATCCGAGACGCCGCGAACATAAAGCCAATGCCAGAGCTGGCTGACGCGCATCTTCACCTGCCGCTCCGGCACGCCCTTTTCGACGAGCAGCTTCGCGATGTCTTCGCGCAACAGGCCGATCAGCGACGGCTTTTCCGGCTGTGGCGCAAGCCGCACCTGGGGCGCCTTGACGATGTCCGCCCTGTTTAGAATCTCGGTGACTGCCATGCTCATCTGGTCCTGTCGTAAAGCGACGGCTCGTCCGGAGACGTTTCCGGATCCTGTTCCGATGCTCGAATTGAAATCTGGCGAGCCTCGGCCACGCGCTCGACGGGGGTGCGGGGGCTCAGAATTTGGGGGCGCTTTAGCATTCTTTTGGCGGCGAGTCACCATGGGACGTTAGTCTGCCCCTGATCCGCCTGAACACCCAACGCAAAAAGGCCGGCCTCATGGCCGGCCCTTGCAATCGTCACGCGCGCTTGGCTCTTACTTGCAGGCCTCGATCTGCTTCA
This sequence comes from Sinorhizobium sp. 22678, assembly GCF_052044265.1. NCBI lineage: Bacteria > Pseudomonadati > Pseudomonadota > Alphaproteobacteria > Hyphomicrobiales > Rhizobiaceae > Sinorhizobium > Sinorhizobium sp. 22678. The sequence goes on from NZ_JBQEMS010000009.1 coordinate 41,527, forward strand.
GGGCGGCCGAAATGCCGGAGAGCGAATAGGAGTAGGAGGTCTCCGTACCGCGCCGCGATTTCGCGTTGACCGACATGGCCTTGCCCGATTTCATCGCAGCGACCAGTGCCGGTTCCTCGGCGGCGTTTTCCACCCAGGCGGAATTGCCCTTGGTGAACATGACGAAGGTGCGGCCGTCGACCACCACGTTGACCTTGGAATTGTCCTGCAGCGGGTATCCCATCATCGCCTGCGGCTCATAGCTGATGTTCTGTCCCGGACGCTGCGAAACGAGGAAGAAGATATCGCCGTGATCGACACCGGCCGGGGTCTTTTCCTTCGGCACGGACAGCACATAGCAGACCTTGCCGTTGCCGGCCTGGTAGGAATATGCACCCCAGGCGTTGAACTGCTGGATTCGCGTCGGAGATTGAGCGGAAGCCACGCCGGATGCAGCCATTACGAGTGCGAGTGCAGTTGCGATCTTTCTTACAAACATGAGTTCCTGCCGCTTGTCTTGCTTACGGTCGCCCGATACCGCGTGGGATGGGCAACGCATAGTCACGATTTAAGTTTATTTTGACTTAATCCGGGTTACCAAACCGTCAACGACTCGGGAAAACGCCCCTTTTTGCGCCCGAATGCGCCTCGAGGTCCATTCGCACACGGATTGCCGATCCGGTCGACGTCGATACTGGAGAGCCGCCCCTTGCCTCCCTCTATGTCACAAAGAATCGGGCAAGAGTTTGACTTTCCGGGCGGGATTGCGGCAAGGCGCCTCTGGCGCCGGGGGATCGGACGCGCAAACGCCGCAGTAGCGGGAATACCTCACTGCCCGGCGCCGTCTCGCAGCACTTCATCGGCCTTTTGGTAATGCCGTTCCTTGATCTGGCCGCTGATTGCGGCAAAGGCGGCCGTCAATACGGCGATGTCGTCGGAGAAGCCGATCATGGCCAGCATGTCAGGCACGAAATCGAGCGGCAGGACGAAATAGCCGAGCGCCGCGAGCAGAATGCCGCGCGTGCGCGTCGGCGTCGCCGGATCGACTGCGCAATAATAGGCGGCGACGAGGTCGCGGCTGAAGGGAATCTGCCGGGCCGCGCGCCGGAAGGTCGGCCAGAACCGGCGGCGCACCTTGTGTTCCTTGCGCTCCTGCTCGGATTCCTCGCCGGGGAGGAGAATTTCACCGATCTTGATATCGTCCATCGCGTCGATTCCGGTCGTTCAGGGTACTGCGCGGCATTGTAGTGCCGCAGCCTGATATGGGAACGGTGGCCGCTATTTCAAATGGCCGGGCACGCGGCTCCTGTTTGCTATGGTCGGGCATGCGGCCCTTATTTCATGTGGTCGGGCATGCGACCCTCGGCCGCCTGGTCCATCTTTGCCGCCAATTTGAAATCGAGTTCGGTCAGTCCTTCCGCGTCGTGAGTCGACAGCGTCACGTCCACCTTGTTGTAGACGTTGAACCATTCCGGATGATGATTGAGCTTTTCGGCGGCGAAGGCGCATTGCGTCATGAAGGTGAAGGCCTCGGCGAAGGTCTTGAACCGGAAGGTCTTCCATATAGAGCCGCCGTCCTCCGCAAGGACCCAGCCCTCCATCTTGTGCAAATGCTCGGCGATGGCCGCCGCGTCCAATTTTTCCGGCCGCATGCTCTTCCTCCTTGTGCATCCCGTCCTTAACAACGAGCTTGCCCGCGACAATGTTCACGCGCAAGCCCGCCGCTCGACGAGGACGTTCCGGTCCCTATCCGGGAGCCGGCGGAGGCCTTCGGGCGCTTTACCAGACGCTCGAAGCAGGATGCTCCTCATTGCTCGCGAGGTTCGAGCGCTCTTCGTGAAGCGAGAAGACCTCTTCCGTGAGATACGGACCGCCGCCGACCGAATCGCGTGACGACAGGAGCACGAAGCGGGAGACGGTAAAGGGAGCGGTGACGAAATTACCGCGCCCGGAGAGATATTCGACGACATCCTCGACGCGCGAGGAGCGCAGGCGCGCCAGCGTCACATGCGGGGTGAACTTTCGCGGATCCGAGGGAAGCCCTATGCGCTGGCAGATGCGCTCGATCTCAGCCTGAAGGGCGAACATTTCGGAAGCCATGCTGACGCCGGCCCAGACGGAGTGCGGTTTCTTGGAGCCGAAGGCGCCGGTGCCCGACAGCTGCAGCTGAAACTCGGGCCGTTCGATGCGGTCAAGCCTGTCGATGATCTCGTCGGCGGTTCGCCAGTCGACGTCGCCGATGAAGCGGAGCGTGATGTGGTAATTCTCCACATCGATCCAGCGAGCTCCGGGAAGACCTCCGCGCAGCAAGGAAAGACTCATTGCTGCATTGCGCGGAATTTCGAGGGCGGTGAATAGTCTCGGCATGGCGAGCTCCCCGAATCTCTTGCAGATGCTTGAAGCGAATCACGCATCGCATCTGCACGCAACCATTATTTGTCCCGTCGGAACGTTTACTTTCCCTTAACTGTGGATGCGCTGTCATTCTCCTTTCGCAAGTGAGCGGACGAAAAGCTCCGCCGTCGGCAGGAAGCGCTCTACCATGACGCCGACACCCCCGCCGTTCGGATGCATGCCGTCGTCGAGCTTAAGGCCAACCTCGGTCACGACGCCGTCGAGGAAGAAAGGGTAGAAGACGAGATTGTGTTCCTTTGCGAGGTCGGGATAGATCGGATTGAAGCGCGCCGCATAATCCGGCCCCATGTTCGGCGGCGCCATCATTCCTGCGAGCAGGACGGCGATGCCGCGCTCCTTGAGCCGTGTGACCATCGCCTGCAGATTCTTGCGCGTCTCTTCCGGCGGGATGCCGCGCAGCGCGTCGTTGGCGCCGAGCTCCAGGATTACGCCGTCTGTTCCGTCGGGGATCGACCAGTCGATGCGGGCAAGACCGCCGGAGGTGGTGTCGCCGGATACGCCGGCATTGGCGATCGTGACGGCGAGCCCCTTGTCCTTAAGGGCCTTTTCGAGGCGGGCGGGGAAGGCATCTTCCGGGGGAAGTTGGTAGCCGGCCATCAGGCTGTCGCCGAAGCCGACGAGGCTGACGGGCTCGGCGCGAGCCGCCGCCGATAACACGATTGTCATTGTCAGGCCGAATAAAATGGGCAGAAAGTCTTTTAATGCCATAGGCTCGTTCCTAAATCGGCGGACAATTGTTTGATGATCCGTATCAAATTTTCATATAGGGCTCTTTCGCGTGGCAAAAACCATCATCGAGTTGAAAAATGCGGATCTGACGCTGGGCGAAGCTGCGGCGTCCGTGCATGTGCTGAAGGGCGTAAGCCTCGCGATCGATGCCGGCGAATCGGTGGGCATCGTCGGCCCCTCGGGCTCGGGCAAATCGACTCTGCTCATGGTCATGGCTGGGCTGGAGCGGCTCGACGGCGGCGAAATCATCATTGACGGCACGGCGCTCCACCGCCTCGGCGAGGACGCAGTCGCCGATTTCCGCGGCCGCAATGTCGGCATCGTTTTCCAGTCCTTTCATCTCATCCCGAACATGACCGCGCTCGAGAACGTCGCGGTGCCGCTCGAGCTCGCGAATGTCCGCAATGCATTCGACATAGCGCGTAAGGAACTGATCGCCGTGGGGCTCGGCGAACGCCTGACGCACTACCCCGGGCAGCTTTCCGGCGGCGAACAGCAGCGCGTGGCGATCGCCCGGGCGCTCGCGCCCTCTCCGAAGCTGCTGATCGCCGACGAGCCGACGGGCAACCTCGACGCGGAGACCGGCCGACAGATCGCCGACCTCCTCTTTGCCGAACAGCGCGAGCGTGGCATGACGCTCGTTCTCGTCACGCATGATGCGGCGCTCGCCGGACGCTGCGAAAGACAGATACGCGTCCGCTCCGGTGAAATCGTCCCCGACGCTGAACGGCTCTCCGCCTCGGCCCGGCAGGGAGCCGTGTCCGCATGAGCGGGACGGTTGCCGTCCGGCGGCTGCTCCCCACGATTTCCCTGCGCCCTCTGCTCGCGCTGCGCCCGCTGTTCGCGCTTCGTCTGGCACTCCGGGAAATGCGCGGGGGGCTGAGGGGCTTCTATATTTTCCTCGCCTGCATCGCTCTCGGTACGGCCGCGATCGCCGGGGTCAACTCGCTGTCCCAGTCGATCAGCGAAACGATCGCCTCGCAAGGGCAGGAACTGCTCGCCGGCGACATCCGGTTCGAGCTCAACAATCGGGTGGCGACCGCGGACGAGCGTGCCTTCCTCCAGGGTCTCGGCGAGGTTTCGGTATCCGCCGGTCTTCGTTCCATGGCGCGGCTCCCGGACGGCTCCAACCAGGCGCTGGTGGAGCTCAAGGCCGTGGACGGCGCCTACCCGCTTTACGGCAAGCTCGAAAGCGAGCCGGCAAAGCCGCTCCCTGAATTGCTGGCGAAGGACGGCGAGGTGTTCGGCGCAGTCGCCGCACCGCTGCTTCTCGAGCGCCTCGGCATCTCGCCGGGCGCGGAAATTCTCATCGGCAATGCGCGTATTCGGGTCGGCGCGGTACTCGCCAGCGAACCCGACGCTCTTTCCGACGGCTTCGGTTTCGCGCCGCGGCTGATGATTTCCTCCGATGCGCTTGCCGCTTCCGGGCTCGTGCAGACCGGCAGCCTTGTCGAACACACCTACAAGGTCCGCCTGCCGGATCCCGCAGACGTGCCGCTCATTCGCGTGCAGGCCGAGACGCGCTTTCCCTCCGCCGGCTGGTCGATACGGACGAGCGGCAATGCCGCACCCTCCCTCAACGCAAACATCACGCGTTTCTCGCAATTCCTGACGCTCGTCGGGCTCACGGCGCTGATCGTCGGAGGCGTCGGGGTTGCCAACGCCGTGCGCTCCTATCTCGACGGCAAGCGCAGCGTCATCGCGACTTTCAAATGTCTCGGCGCTCCGGCGTCGCTGGTCGCGATGATCTACCTTGCGCAGATCCTGATGATCGCCCTCATCGGCATCGCGATCGGCCTCGTGCTCGGCGCCCTCATCCCCTTCGTGGCAGCGCAGTTCCTTGCCGGCCTGCTGCCCGTATCCACCGCATTCGTGCTCTATCCCTCGGCCCTGGGTCTTGCGGCGCTTTTCGGCCTTCTGACGGCGCTGACCTTCGCCATCCTGCCGCTCGGGCGGGCGCGCCGTGTGCCGGCGACTGCGCTTTTCCGGCAGCAGGGTTTCGAGCCGGCGGGCTTGCCTGCCCTGCCCTATCTCGCCGGCGCCTTCATCTGCCTGGCAGGACTTGCCGGGCTCGCGGTCTGGGCCGCCTATGACCGTTCCATTTCGCTGATCTTTCTTGGCGCGATCGCCTTTGCCTTCATCGTGCTGCGCGGGGTTTCGCTCCTCATATCCTGGCTGGCGCGGCGCAGCCCGCGCGTCAATTCGCCGGCGCTGAGACTGGCCATCGGCAACATTCACCGGCCGGGTGCCTTGACGCCGTCGGTGGTGCTGTCGCTCGGCCTCGGTCTCACTCTTCTGGTGACGCTGGCGCTCATCGACGGCAATCTGCGGCGCGAGCTCACCGGCGACATGGCCGAGCGCGCGCCCAACTTCTTCTTCGTCGACATCCAGGGCAGCGAGATCGAAGGCTTCCGCTCCGTGCTCGCGGGAGCTATGCCGGAGGGCAAGATCATCGAAGTGCCGATGCTGCGCGGGCGCATCGTCGCGCTCAACGGCGAGGATGTGAACAGCCGCAACGTTCCCCCCGGCGGCCAATGGGTGCTGCGCGGAGATCGCGGCATCACCTATGCCAAGAACAGGCCGGAAAATTCCAAACTCACCGAAGGCAGCTGGTGGCCCGAGGACTATAGCGGCGAGCCGCTCGTCTCCTTCTCGGCGGAGGAGGCCCGCGAGCTCGGGCTGAAGCTCGGCGATACGGTGACCGTCAACGTGCTCGGCCGCAACATCACGGCCCGGATCGCCAATTTCCGCGAGGTCGAGTGGGAGTCGCTGTCGATCAATTTCGTCATGGTCTTCTCGCCGAACACCTTCGCCGGCGCCCCGCATGCCTGGCTCGCGACCATCATCGATCCCGACGCCTCGGCCGAGGAGGAGGCGGCGGTGTTGAAGAGGGTGACGAATGCCTACCCGACGATCACCAGCGTGCGCGTGAAGGACGCGCTCGACATCGTCAATACGCTGCTCGGGCAGCTTGCAACTGCGGTGCGCGCGGCCGCGGCGGTCGCGCTTATCGCTTCTATCCTCGTGCTTGCCGGCGCACTCGCCGCCGGCAACCGTGCCCGCATCCACGATGCGGTGGTCCTGAAGACGCTCGGCGCGACGCGGGCGACCCTGATCCGCGCCTTCAGCTACGAATACGTCATTCTCGGCCTGGCGACTGCCGTCTTCGCGCTTTTCGCCGGCAGCGTTTCGGCCTGGTTCGTCGTCAGCCGCATCATGACCCTGCCGTCGAGCTTCCTGCCGGACGTTGCCGTCGGGACCATCGTTCTTGCGCTGGTCGTGACGGTCGGGATCGGCCTCGCCGGAACCTGGCGCGTCCTCGGGCAAAAGGCCGCTCCGGTGCTGCGGGAACTCTGATCCTGCCATGCCTGTCGCGCGATTTCGGCCATGACGGCCGAGTTAACCGTAAATCACTCCAGTTTGATGGTCCGGCGGGCCGACTTTGTTCGATTCCAAGCGCTTCGCCCTTGTGCATGACGGCGTTCACCATCATATTTGTCCACAGGCATGCTGGAGCCCCGCAGCGGCGCCTGGGCGCGCAAAGGAACGACAAGGTTCGCCGCCCGACACCGTAACTTCAACCGGGGCTTAAATGAGGAAACAATGGCTGATCTGAGAAACTACCAAACCCGAATGTCGCCCGCCGGCGCTCAGGCGGGTGCCGTGATCGACGAAGGCCTTCGCGCTTATATGCTGAAGGTCTACAACCTGATGGCCCTCGGCCTGGCGATCACCGGCGTGGCAGCTTACGGAACCTATGCGCTTGCCGCCTCTAATCCGGCATTCGCCCAGCTTATCTACGCTTCCCCCCTGAAGTGGGTCGTGATGTTGGCGCCCCTTGCGCTGGTGTTCTTCCTGAGCTTCCGCATCAATTCCATGAGCGTTTCCGCGGCGCAGACGACCTTCTGGGTCTATGCGGCGCTGATGGGCCTGTCCCTGTCGTCGATCTTCCTGGTCTTCACCGGCCAGAGCATCGTGCAGACGTTCTTCGTGACGGCTGCTTCGTTCGGCGCCCTGTCGCTTTACGGCTATACGACGAAGAAGGACCTTTCGGGCCTCGGATCATTCCTGATCATGGGCCTCTTCGGCGTGATCATCGCATCCGTCGTCAACATCTTCCTTGCCTCTTCGGCACTCGGCTTCGCGATCTCGGTGATCGGCGTGCTCATCTTCGCCGGCCTGACCGCCTACGACACGCAGAAGCTCAAGGAAATGTACTTTGAAGGCGATGACGCCTTGGTCGCCGGCCGCAAGGCCATCATGGGTGCGCTGACGCTCTACCTCGACTTCATCAACCTGTTCATGTTCATGCTGCAGTTCCTTGGCAACAGGAACGAGTAGTAGCGAACCGGTTTGACGGAAAAGGCGGCTTCGGCCGCCTTTTTGTTTGCCGGAGCCGGCCTTGATCGATCCGGCGCATCCATGCGAGACAGTACATCTCCAGCCATAATGCGCGAAGAATTCCATGACCGCCACGCTCCGCGACGCCGTTGCCGCCGACCTCCGCTCGATTACCGAGATCTATCGCGAGTCCGTCTTGAACGGGGTCGCGACCTATGAGGAGACGCCGCCATCCGAAGCCGAGATGGCGCTCCGCTTCTCCACGATCACCGGCAACGGCTACCCCTATGTGGTCGCGCTGGACGAGCGTGGCACGGTTATCGGCTATGCCTATGCCTCCGCCTTCCGCAACCGCACCGCCTATCGGTTCCTGGTGGAGGATTCGATCTATCTTTCGCCGGAAGCACGGGGCAAGGGTATCGGCAAAGCGCTGCTTTCCGAACTGGTCGGGCGCTGTACGGCTCTCGGCTTCCGCCAGATGATAGCGGTAATCGGCGGGGCGCACCCCTCATCGATCGCCCTGCACCGGGCGCTCGGCTTCGAACTGCAGGGGCTGATGAAGGCAACCGGCTTCAAGCATGGCCGGTGGCTGGATACGGCCTTGATGCAGCGGCCGCTCGGAGAAGGAACCGCAACGAAGCCCGCCGAGGGCGTCTATCCGGATACGCTTTATAGGAGCTGAGCCTGCGCAGGTGAGCTTCAAGCGTCAAATTCAGCGCCCAACTCCCGTTCGGTGAGGATGCGGTCGATCAGACCCCACTCCAGAGCTTCTTCCGCCGTCATGAAACGGTCGCGATCCATCGCGCGCTCGAATTCTTCATATGTTCGCCCGCAATGCTCGGCATAAAGCCGCGTCATGCGGTGTTTGGTTCGCCTGATTTCCTCGGCATGGATGAGCATATCGGAGGCCTGTCCCTGAAAGCCGCCCGAAGGTTGATGGACGAGAATGTTTGCATTGGGCAGGGAGGTGCGCTCGCCCGCTTGGCCTGCCATCAGCAGGAACGAACCCATCGAACGGGCCGTCCCCATGCAAAGCGTATGCACGGGCGCCCGGATGTAACGCATCGTGTCGTACATCGCGAAGCCGCTGGTAACGACACCGCCGGGCGAGTTTATATAGAGTTGGATCGGTTTTCTGGGGCTTTCGGCTTCCAGGAACAACAACTGTGCGCAAACGAGAGCAGACACTGCATCGTTCACCTCGCCGTTCAGAAAGATTACTCGCTCACGCAGCAGGCGGGAATAGATGTCGAATGAGCGCTCGCCACGGCTGGATTGCTCGACGACCATAGGGACGAGTTGCATCGCTTCGCGCATAGGCGAACTCCTGTCTGATTAACTTGTTTTGGTAGAATGAGGCGTCAGGCGGCGCGCATCAGCCAAAGCCGGTTGCTGTTCGCCGCCGGCGGAGTTCGCGGAGCCAGCCGCTCATCCTCCAGCCCATGGATAATTCTCAGAATCGTGCCGCCGTCATTGCTGGGCCTGACCTGGAACGCCACGAGGCTTTCGAGAAAGGGAGGTTCGTCGTCGCGCATTCTGTAGCGAATTTCCTTGCCCGGTGCGGTGGAGACAGGCTCGGCCCCAGCCAGTTCCCGCCTGGGCAGCCATCGCTCACGGAACTCAGGCATGCTGATTGCCCGCCACACCTTTTCGGGCGATTCATCGAGTTCGTATTCGAGCACCAGATTCCTTGCCGGCTCGTTCAGTTCCACATCGTTCATTGATCCATATCCCTCAGCAAGACCTTCAACGCATCGATCCGCGCCGGCCAGTAGGCGCGATATTTCGCCAGCCATCCGGCAACGAGCGCCAGCCCCTCCGGGTCGACCTCGTAGTTCACGAAGCGCCCCTGCCGTTCCTCCCGCACCAGCTTTGCATTACGCAACACGTGGAGATGTTGGGACATGGCCGGCTGGCTGATGTCCATTCCGTTGCGCAAGGCACTGGCGTTCATGCTTCCGCTCGCCAGCTTCTCGAAGATTGCACGGCGTGTCGGGTCAGCGAGCGCTTTGAATATGTCGTTCTCAGTCATGACGTCAGATAAGCATACACTTATCTGATTCGCAACACGGATGGCACGCTTCGATGCAAGCGGTTTGGCGCCGCCAACCGATTCAGGGATAAATCCGCACGCGGGGAGAGGGGGACCGAGGCGAAGCGCTGCCGCTTGTCCCTTCGCCCCGCCTGCGGGGAGAAGGTGCCGGCAGGCGGATGAGGGGCAGCTCCGAGTGATATGTCGTCAGGTTTTGACGAGCTTCAGCACCTTGTCGAAGGCCTTGAGCACCTGGGCGAGCTCGTGGCCCCGCTTCAATATCGTCCCGTGAGCGTTGAGCACGCTGAAGGCGCCCTGTTTCGCGGCGAGCTTCGGGTTTTTCTCGATGCGGTAGAGAGGCACTTCTCCGGCGCGCTTGAACACTGAAAAAACGGCCCGGTCCCTCAGGTGGTCGATCGCATAGTCGCGCCACTCCCCTTCGCCCACCATACGGCCGTAGACCTTGAGGATCAGGTCGAGTTCGCGGCGATGGAAGGTGACGGGCGGGGGGTTCTTGGCTTGCTTGTATTCGTGAAGATCGACGACCACGTCGGAGGTGGTCTGGCCGTAGTGACGTGCTTCGCCTCGCGGCAAATCCGTTTCATCAGTCATCGGCATTTCCGGCCTTCTAATGTGACAGGACCACGACAGTGTGCCTCACACGATCGGAAAAGCAAGCCGGAAGCTGTTGATCAATGTCAGCAATTCTTGGGGCTGCCGCAATTCAGTCAAAACGCCGCCCCAATTCGCCGCAACACTCCGACCGCTGCCGGACAGAGTCGTTGCCACCGTATGTCCGGCCAGCCGTCATGCTGCGGGAGGTTCTCGAACGCAGACATGGCTGGTTCGGTCCGGTAACTTCGAACCCTCAGCCCCAGCCCCTCGATGCTGCCGGGCCGAACCATCCCCTGTTCCGCCGCAAGCGATGCGGAACATTTCCTGTCATCAGAGCTTTCCCTGCGGCCCCGCGAGAACCGTTGCGGCGCCGATGATGGCTCCCGGCGTTTCCTTGTCCTTCATCGATTGCAGCAGCACCGCGCAACCGCTATTGCCCTGGCCTTCGATCAGGACCGAGGCGGGCAGCGTGAATTCCGCTGGCTTGCCCTCCCACATGCCGATGGTCTGGATGTCGCGCACCGCATGCCAATACGCGATCTCCTTGCCGCTGTTCTCGCCCTTCTCGACCTTGACCACCCTTGCCCGGTCGAAATAGACGACGACGACGTTCGCCCTGCCTTTGCCGGCACCGACCTTGATCGAGATTTCATCGCCGCCGATCGAGGCGGCGATCGGCACCGACAGACCCTTGCCCTTCTCGTCCATCAAGGCAAGCCGGTTCCTGATGGCCGGCAGGTCCGCGCCGTTGGCATGGTCGCGCCCGTTCAGGATCGCCTGCGGCGTATAGACGCCGTAGCGGCCGAGCATCCGCGCATAGGCATATTGCCGCTCGGTATTTTCCTTGGAAGCGAGCGTGTCCGCCCATCCGAGATAGTTCCAATAGTCGACATGATAGGCGAGCGCGACGACCTCGCCTTCATCGACGAGCTTCTTGAGCGCCGCGTCCGCCGGGGGACAAGAGGAGCAGCCCTGGCTGGTGAAGAGTTCGACGACGCCCTTGAGCGCCCCGTCCTTGACCGCTCCGTCCTTGACCGCTCCATCCTTGACCGGGCCGCTCTCGGCCGCCCTGCCGTCATCCGCTGCGGAAGCTCCGCAGAACGCACCAAACAGCCCGATCGCCAGGGCGAGACGTCGGATTGTTGGTGTGCAGGCGGATATCATGGCGTCTTTGTTCGTGCTCGTTAGAGCACTTCCGGGAAAATGTGGAACGTTTCCATCCGGAAGTGCGTCGCTTCAACGCGTTTGCCGCGCGGGGAGACCCCTACATACGACGGGTATTCTTCAACGAAAAGTCACGTTGGAGTGACTGCCGCAAAGCCGGCCAAAACCCTGTGGACCGGACAATAAAAAGCCGGGGCGTCGATGTGGACGCCCCGGCTTTTCTGTTCATACGTCGCCGATCAGGCGGCGAGATCGCGCAGAACCGTCTGCAGGATGCCGCCATTGTTGACGTAGGTGACCTCGTCGAGCGTATCGATGCGGCAAATGAGCGGGACCTCCTTCACCGAGCCGTCGCCATAGGTGATCTTCGCCACGCGCTTCTCGCGCGGCTGGACGTTGGCGAGATTCTCGATCGTCACGACTTCGTCGCCCTTGAGAGCCAGCGATTCCCAGGTCGTGCCTTCCTCGAAGACGAAGGGTACGACGCCCATGCCGACCAGGTTCGAACGATGGATGCGTTCGAAGGACTGGGCAATCACGGCCTTGACGCCGAGGAGGTTGGTGCCCTTGGCCGCCCAGTCACGCGAAGAGCCGTTGCCGTATTCGACGCCGGCGAAGATGACGAGCGGAACGCCCTCCTCCTTGTACTGCATGGCCGCGTCATAGATCGACATCTCCTCCTTTGAGGGATAGTGGATCGTATAACCGCCTTCCTTGCCGTTCGGGCCCAGCATGTGGTTGCGGATGCGGATATTGGCGAAGGTGCCGCGCATCATCACCTCATGATTGCCGCGGCGCGTGCCGTACTGGTTGAAGTCGGCAATCCCGACGCCGTGCTCGAGCAGATAGGCGCCGGCAGGCGAGGCCGCCTTGATCGAACCGGCCGGGGAAATGTGGTCGGTGGTGATCTTGTCGCCGAAGAGACCGAGGACACGGGCGTTCTTGATGTCGGAAATGCCGGCGCCCTTCTTGCCCATGCCGACGAAGTAGGGCGGGTTCTGGACGTAGGTGGACCCCTCGTCCCAGGCATAGGTCTGGCCGGCCGGAACCTGGACAGCCTGCCAGTTGGCGTCGCCCTTGAACACGTCCGCATATTTGGTCGCGTAGAGCTCGCGGGTGACGTATTTGAAGATGAACTCCTGGATCTCCTGCGAAGTCGGCCAGATGTCCCTGAGGTAGATGGGCTGCCCGTTCTGATCTTCGCCGATCGGCTCCTTCGTCAGGTCCTTCTGGACTGAACCCGCCAGCGCGTAGGCGACGACGAGCGGCGGCGAGGCGAGATAGTTCGCCTGTACGTCCGGCGAGATGCGGCCTTCGAAGTTGCGGTTGCCGGAAAGCACGCCGGCGGCGATCAGACCCTTGTCGTTGATCGTCTTGGAGATCTCCGTCGGCAGCGGGCCGGAATTGCCGATGCAGGTTGTGCAGCCGAAGCCAACCAGGTTGAAGCCGAGCTTGTCGAGATCTGTCTGGAGGCCGGATTTCGACAGGTACTCGGCGACGACCTGCGATCCGGGCGCCAGCGACGTCTTGACCCAGGGCTTCGTCTTCAGGCCCTTGGCGACCGCCTTGCGGGCAAGCAGGCCGGCGGCGATCAGCACCGAGGGGTTCGAGGTGTTGGTGCAGGAGGTTATCGCGGCGATCGCGACGTCGCCATGACCAAGATCGTAGTCGGTGCCCTCGACCGCGTAGCGGTTGGCGAGCTGGCCGGGCTTCTTGTAGTCGTTGTCGAGCGCCGCCGCGAAGCCGGAGGCGATGTTCTCGAGCGCGATGCGGCCCTCGGGGCGCTTGGGACCGGCCATCGACGGCACGACGTCGCCGAGGTCGAGTTCCAGCGTATCGGTGAAGACGAGCTCGGAACCATCCCCTTCCCGCCACATGCCTTGGGCCTTGGAATAGGCTTCGACCAGCGCGATGCGGCTCTCTTCACGACCCGAGATGGTGAGATAGTTGATCGTTTCGGCATCGACCGGGAAGAAGCCGCAGGTGGCGCCGTATTCCGGGCCCATATTGCCGATCGTCGCGCGATCCGCGAGCGTCATGTTGTCGAGGCCGGAGCCGAAGAATTCGACGAACTTGGAGACGACGCCCTTCTTGCGCAGCATCTGCACGACGGTAAGCACGAGGTCGGTCGCGGTCACGCCTTCCTTGAGCCTGCCGGTGAGCTTGAAGCCGATGACTTCCGGCAGGAGCATGGAAACCGGCTGGCCGAGCATCGCCGCTTCGGCTTCGATGCCGCCGACGCCCCAACCGAGCACGCCCAGCCCATTGATCATCGTCGTGTGGCTGTCCGTGCCGACGCAGGTATCCGGATAGGCGGTGACTTCGCCGTCCTCTTCCCTGGTCCAGACGGCCTGGCCCAGATATTCGAGATTGACCTGGTGACAGATGCCGGTGCCGGGCGGCACGACGCGGAAGTTCTTGAAGGCCTGCTGGCCCCATTTGAGGAAGCGGTAGCGCTCGCCGTTGCGCTGGTATTCAAGCTCGACATTGCGGGCAAAGGCGGTCGGCGTGCCGAATTCGTCGACGATCACCGAGTGGTCGATCACGAGATCGACGGGAACGAGCGGATTGATCTTTTCCGGGTCGCCGCCGAGCGAAACCATCGCGTCGCGCATTGCCGCGAGGTCGACGACGGCCGGAACGCCGGTGAAGTCCTGCATCAGCACGCGCGCCGGGCGATAGGCGATCTCGTTCTCGGCCGTGCCCTTGTCGCCGAGCCATGCGGCGATGTTTTCGATGTCCTTCTTGGTGACCGAGCGTCCATCTTCATTGCGCAACAGGTTTTCCAGCAGAACCTTCATCGAATAGGGAAGCTTCGAGATGCCGGCGAGGCCGTTCGCCTCCGCCTTCGGCAGGCTGTAGTAGACATAGTCCACGCCGTTGACCGTGAGCGTGGAGCGACAATTGAAGCTGTCTAGGGATTTGGACACTGGATGATACCCCGTTCCGTCTGATCGCCAAAAACTGACGTACGAACGCCCGAGCACCTGTGAGGCGCGAAGTGGGATGCGGGTACGGTCATTTCCGCTGTCCGTACGTGGAAGCTCGTTCCATGTTCGGCGCTAGGATGAAATTCACGCCGACCGCTGGCGTGTTGGCCGCCTTATAGATAATTTCTCCAAATCGTGCCAGACCAACCAAGGTTCAATCGGAACTTTTTTTGCTCCGCGAAAAGACACGTCAAGGGAAGCTGGAAATTCATGCGCCTCATGGCTGAAGGTTTGAGTGCGAGGCGCGGCGAGGACCTGATTTTCAACGATATTTCGTTCGCGCTGGCTGCCGGCGAGGCGCTTGTGGTAACGGGTCCGAACGGTGCCGGCAAGTCGACCCTCCTGCGCGTCCTGGCGGGGCTCCTCGAGCCGGAATCGGGCCGCGTCCGGCTGGAGGACGGCCCATCGGGATACGAACATCCGCGCGAACTCAGCCACTATCTCGGCCACCGCAACGCGATGAAGCGCGAGCTGACGGTGGAGGAAAACCTCACCTTCTGGCAACGCTTCCTTGGCGATTCGCCGGGCGGCTCCGGCATCGGCCTCGTCGAAGCGGCGGAGGCAGTGGGGCTCGCCGACATCATTCATCTGCCCTTCGGCTATCTTTCCGCCGGCCAGCAGCGGCGCATGGCCATGGCGAAGCTCATTGTCGCCTTCCGGCCCATCTGGCTTCTCGACGAGCCGACGGCGGCGCTCGACGTCAGCGCCGACAGGCTTTTTGCCGGACTGGTCGCCGCCCATCTCGCCCGCGGCGGCGTCGTCGTCGCGGCCACCCACCAGCCGCTTGGATTCGCGGGGGCGAAAAGCCTTGAAATGACGGGATTCGTCCATTGATCGCGCTCTACTTCCGGGATCTCAAGCTTTCGGTGCGCGCCGGCGGCGGCGCGATGATCGGCGTGCTTTTCTTCATGACGGTCGTCGCGGTCATCCCCTTCGGCGTCGGCCCCGATCTGAACCTGCTCGCCCGCATCGGCCCGGCGATCCTCTGGATCGGCGCGCTGCTCGCGTCGCTGCTCGGCCTCGACAGGCTCTTTCAGGCGGAGCGCGAGGACGGTTCGCTCGACCTCATCATGATGCAGGAGACGCCCTTGCTCCTGGCCGTTCTCGTCAAGTGCGCCGCTCATTGGACCGCCACCGGCCTGCCGCTGGTGATCGCCTCGCCCTTTCTCGGACTGTTCATGAACATGGACGAAGGCGCCATCGGAGCCACCATGGTCACCCTGCTCGCGGGGACGCCGGCGATAACCTTCATCGGCGCGGTCGGCGCTGCTGTCGCGGTGGCGCTGCCGCGCGGCGGGCTGCTCGTCTCGATCCTCGTCCTGCCGCTTGCCATACCGGTGCTCATCTTCGGCGTCAGCGCGGTCTATGCGGCGATCGAGGATCCGGCCCCGTTTCTGCCGCCTTTCATGATATTGATGGCGATAACCCTGTTCTTCGCGGTGATCGGACCAGTGGCGGCCGCGGCGGCACTCAGGCACTCGGCCGACTGAGGAGACCCGGCACCTTAGGATGAATTGCGGAAGCCGGCCTTCCGCGTTAAAGAACCGTCATGAGTGAAAGCAGCCTGGCCATTCGGAAATTCAGCGATCTCGCCAACCCTACCCGGTTCCTGGCGCTGACGGATCGCGTGCTGCCCTGGCTTGCTGCTCTCACGCTGCTCGTCTTTGCGGCCGGGCTCTGGCTCTCCTTCACCACCGAAGGCGACTACCAGCAGGGCGAGACGGTGCGCATCATGTATGTGCATGTGCCTTCGGCCTGGCTTTCCATGATGTGCTACACGGTCATGGCGATCTCCGCTCTCGGCACGCTCGTCTGGCGTCATCCGCTCGCCGACGTCTCGGCAAGAGCCGCAGCGCCGATCGGCGCCTGCTTCACCTTTCTGGCTCTCGTCACCGGCTCGCTCTGGGGCAAGCCGATGTGGGGCACCTGGTGGGTCTGGGATGCGCGGCTGACCTCGGTCTTCGTGCTCTTCCTCATGTATCTAGGGCTGATCGCGCTGAACCGCGCCATGGATGAGCCGAGCCGATCGGCGCGCGTCTCGGCCGTGCTTATCCTCGTCGGTTTCGTCAACATCCCGATCATCAAGTTCTCGGTCGAATGGTGGAACACGCTGCATCAGCCTGCAAGCGTCATGCGCCTCGACGGGCCGACGATCGATCCGGAGTTCCTGCGGCCGCTCATCGTCATGGCGATCGCCTTCACGCTCCTGTTCTTCACCCTGCATATCGCCGCCATGCGCAACGAGATCTGGCGCCGTCGCGTGGCCTCGCTCAGACGCCAGGCGGCGCGCAATGCCGGCCGGGAGCAGCTTACGCCATGATGAGTCATGCCGCCTATGTCATTGCCAGCTACGCGGTTGCCGCCGCCACGGTAGCCGGACTCATCCTTTGGGTCCTCACCGACGGCCGCGCCCGCAGGCGCGAATTGCAGCAGCTCGAGGCCGCCGGGATCCGCCGCCGCTCCGCGGAACTGCCGGCCGGAGGGGCCAAATGACGAACGCTGAGACGCCGCAGGACGAGCGCAGGCCCGGAGCCCTCCGCTATCTCATGGCGGCGCTTCCGCTCCTCATCTTCGCGGTGCTCGCACTCATCTTCTGGAGCCAGTTGAACTCCGGCAAGGACGTCAGCGAAATTCCCTCGGCGCTGATCGGCACCAAGGCGCCGATGCTCGCCATGCCGCCGCTCGAAGGGGCTGCAACGCCATCGGGCGAACCCATGCCGGCTCTCGACGACACGGCAGTCAAGGGCAGGCTCACGCTCGTCAATGTCTGGGCTTCCTGGTGCGTGCCCTGTCGGCAGGAGCATCCGATCATTCTTCAGCTGTCGAAAGACCCGCGCCTCACCGTCGTCGGCATCAACTACAAGGACCGGAACGAAAACGCGCTGCGCTTCCTCGGCGAACTCGGCAACCCTTTCTCTGCAATCGGCGTCGATCCGAACGGAAAGGCGGCGATAGACTGGGGCGTCTACGGCATCCCGGAATCCTTCCTCGTCGCCGCCGACGGCACGATCCTCTACAAGCGTGCCGGCCCCTTCGACGAAAAGAGCCTCAGGGAAGGGCTGCTGCCGGCGATCGAGAAGGCGCTTGCGGGCTCGTAGGCCGCGACCGCCCTCATCCGGCCTGCCGGCCACCTTCTCCCCGCAAGCGGGGCGAAGGAGACTCGCGACACCTCACTTCCCTATCGAAGGAGCGGCTAAACGCCCGCCTGCCAAGCCTTCACCGCATCGAGCGGCCAGACCAGCATCAGCACGTTGAGCGTCAGGTTGTCGCGCACCATATAGCCGGTGAAGAGTTCGAAAACGATGGCGATCGCGACCGTGGCTGCGACCGGCAGCCGCAAGGCGATGAGAAAGCCGACAGCCATGGCGAGCGTATCCATGGCCGAATTCAGGATGCTGTCGCCGAAATAATCGAGCGAGATCGTCGCGGCCCGGTAACGGTTGATGACCACCGGCGTGTTCTCTGCGATCTCCCAGGCGGACTCGATCACGGTCGCGAGAAGCAGGCGGGCGCTCCAGGGTTTGCCGCGCATGAGAAGGTGACCGAGGCCGTAGAAGAGAAAGCCGTGGATGACATGGGACGGCGTGTACCAGTCGGAAAGGTGCTGGGAGTTGCCGCTGGATTTGACGACGCCTTCCCAGAGCTTGATGTAGCCGCATTCGCAGATCCATAACCGCCCCATCAGGTGCTGCACGAGGACCTGGATTGCCAGCACGCCGAGGCAGGCAAGCAACCAGAGCGCCGCTCGTCGCTGCTTGTCCTCCGAGGCGGCCGCGATCGTCACTCCGCGCTATCCTGTTCGAGCGAATGCTTCATGATCAGCGGCATCTGGGCGAGCGTGAAGAGGATGGTGATCGGCATGGTGCCCCAGACCTTGAAAGCCACCCAGAAGTCCGTCGAGAAGGAGCGCCAGATCACCTCGTTGAGCACGGCGAGAAACAGGAAGAACACGCCCCAGCGGATCGTCAGCTTCCGCCATCCCTCCTCGTCCAGCTTGAAGGCGGCGTGGAAGACGTAGCCGAGCAGCGATTTGCCGAAGAGGAGGCCGCCGAGCAGGATCGCGCCGAAGAGCGTGTTGACGATGGTCGGCTTCATCTTGATGAAGGTGTCGTTCTGCAGCCAGAGCGTCAGCGCGCCGAAGACGAAGACGACGATGCCGGAGACGAGCGGCATCATCGGCAGCGTGCGGGTCATGATCCAGGAAGCAATCAGCGCCGCCGCCGTTGCCGCCATGAACAGGCCGGTCGCGATGAAGATCGGCCCGCCGAGCTCGGCCAGCGCGGGAAAACGGCCAGCCAGCCACTCGCCCCGCGAATTGGCGAAGAAGAAGACCATCAGGGGGCCGAGTTCCAGCACGAGCTTGAGCAGCGGGCTTACCTCTGTCTTCGGCTTGGCGGCCTCGATCGTCGACATGTGCGGATCCTGTTCTGTCATCTTCTGCCGCTCATAGCATCAGGATTGCGGCAAAACCATATCAACCGCGGTTTTGGCGCAAACCTCCGCTTGGTCAAGGAGCAGCAACGCCGGCGATCGCCTCGGCGAAGTCCTTGGCTTCGAACGGTTCGAGGTCGTCGATCCCTTCGCCGACGCCGATGAAGTAAACCGGCAGCTTGTGCTTGGCGGAGATCGCCACCAGAATGCCGCCGCGTGCGGTGCCGTCGAGCTTGGTCATGATCAAGCCGCTGACGCCGGCGACGTTGCGGAATATTTCGACCTGCTGCAGGGCGTTCTGCCCTGTCGTCGCGTCGAGCGTCTGCAGCACCGTATGCGGCGCGTCCGGATCGAGTTTTCCGAGAACGCGCACGATCTTTTCGAGCTCCGCCATCAGTTCGGCCTTGTTCTGCAGCCGTCCGGCGGTGTCGATGATCAGCACGTCCGCCTTCTGCTCGCGGGCACGCTGGAACGCCTCGTAGGCAAGCCCGGCCGCATCGGCGCCGAGCTTCGAAGAGACGATTTCGGATTTCGTCCGTTCGGCCCAGATCTTCAGCTGCTCGATCGCCGCCGCCCGGAAAGTATCGCCGGCGGCCAGCATGACCTTAAGTCCCGCGCCGGAAAGCTTTGCCGCAAGCTTGCCGATCGTCGTCGTCTTGCCGGTTCCGTTGACGCCGACGACGAGGATCACGTGCGGCTTGTGGCTGAGATCGAGTTCCAGCGGCTTGGCGACCGGCGCCAGCACCTTGGTGATCTCGCCGGCCATGATGCGCGAAACGTCCTCGCCGGACACATCCTTGCCATAGCGCTCCGAGGCGAGCGTATCGGTGATGCGCATCGCCGTCTCGACGCCGAGGTCCGCCTGGATCAGCAGGTCCTCGAGGTCCTGCAGCGTCGCCTCGTCGAGCTTGCGCTTGGTGAAGAGGCTGGCGATCTGGCCGGTGAGTTGCGACGAGGTGCGCGCAAGGCCCAGGCGAAGGCGCTGGTACCAGTTGAGCTTGGCTGGCGGGGCGGGCGCTTCTTCCCTGGGGCGCCTCTCGGCGGCGGCGAAGCCTTTGGGAAGGCTGGGTGCGAGGGGCTCGGATGGAGGCTCACCCCCCTCTGCCCTCCCCGGCATCTCCCCCTCGAGGGGGAGGATTGGGAGAGGCACGCTCTCGTCCTCCGACGCTGCCGTTTCATCTGCCGAAGAGCCTGCGCCTTCCGCACGGTCGTCTGCGTCAATCTCCGCCTCTTCGACGTCGGCTGCGGCGGCGGCTTCGCGCTCCTCCTGCTCTCCACCCTTGCGGGGGAGATGTCCCGAAGGGACAGAGGCGGGTGCCGAGAGCTCGTCGACAGTCGTCGGGTGTTCGGAAGGCGGCTCACCCTCCTCTGCCCTGCCGGGCATCTCCCCCGCAAGGGGAGAGATCGGATGAGGGACGCTCTCGCCCTGCTCCACAGTGTTTTCATCTGCGGTGGCAGCAGTGCTTACTGGCTCTTCCTCACGCGTGGTTTCGGTCGTTGGCGTGTCTGGCGCGAAGGAAACATCGCGATCGTCCGTGCTAGCTTCCGTTGCCTCGGCTGCACTACGATCTTCCTCGACCGGTGCCTGGGTACCGCCCTGTTCTCCCGAAGGGACAGGGGGGGTTACCGCGACCTCATCGGCAGCGGCCGTCTCCTGCGGCGGCGCCGGTTTCTCTTCGACGGCATCCTTGCCGAAGGAGAAGATCTTCTTGATGAAACCAATCGCCATGGGAATGTCCGCTGTCAGGCCGCAGCCATCTGTTTGCGCTCGATCGTCAGATGCTTGCCATTGTGGCCGGTGATTCCGACCGTCACAAGCGACCGCGGCTCAAGGCCGGCCGCATCTACGAGCGTGAAGTTTTCCGTATGGGCCAGACCGTTCATTTCCACAAGGATCGTCTGGCTGCTGCCGATCATGCCCTCGAGGTGGCCCGCATGAAGCTCCGCCCCCTTCGCACGCAGGCGCGCGGCACGCTCCTTGACAAGCGCGCGGTCGAGTTGCGGCATGCGGGCGGCCGGTGTGCCGGGGCGCGGGCTATAGGGGAAGACGTGAAGATGCGCGATGCCGCAATCCTCGGCGAGCCGCATGGCGTTCTCGAACATCGGCTCGGTTTCGGTCGGAAATCCGGCGATCATGTCCGCACCTAAGCTGATCTCGGGGCGCAGGCGCCGGACCTCGTCGCAGAAGGCGCGCGCATCGGCGCTCGAATGCCGCCGCTTCATGCGCTTCAGGATCAGGTCGTCGCCGTGCTGCAGAGAAAGATGCAGATGCGGCATGAAGCGCGGCTCCTCGGCGATGAGGTCGAGGAGGTGGCCGTCCGCCTCGATGCTGTCGATGGAGGAAAGCCGCAGGCGCAGGATTTCCGGCACCTGTTTCAGCAGGGTCTTCCCGAGAAGCCCGAGGGTCGGCGTTCCGGGCAGATCGGCGCCGTAGCTCGTGGCATCGACCCCGGTCAGAACGATCTCGCGATAGCCGCTTTCGGCAAGGCGTCTCGCCTGGTCGACGACGGCACCCATCGGCACGGAGCGCGAATTACCGCGGCCATAGGGAATGATGCAGAAGGTGCAGCGGTGATCGCAGCCGTTCTGCACCTGGATGAAGGCGCGCACGTGCCCGTCTATGTGCTTCACCATCTGCGGTGCGGTGGCGCGCACGCTCATGATGTCGTTGACACGGAGTTTCTCTTCGGCCGAGACGCCGAAATCCGGCAGCGAGCGATAGGAGGCGCTCCTGAGCTTCTCCTCGTTGCCGAGCACCGCGTCCACCTCCGCCATTTCGGCGAAGGTTTCCTTCTCGGTCTGGGCGGCGCAGCCGGTGACGATGATACGGGCGTGCGGATTTTCGCGCCGCGCCCGGCGGATCGCCTGTCGGGCCTGGCGCACGGCCTCGGCGGTGACGGCGCAGGTATTGACGAGGATGGCGTTGTTCAGTCCCGCCTTTTCGGCCTCCGCCCGCATCACTTCCGACTCATAGGTGTTTAGCCGGCAGCCGAAGGTTATGACCTCGACCCCGCTCAAAGGGCTCTCGCTCCGTTGTCGCCGCTCTCCGGCTCATTGCGTGCAAAGATGCCGGTGACGGGATCGACGGTGCCGGACCATTCCCATTCGGCCGGCCCCGTCATGATGACGTGGTCGTCGCGCTCGCGCCATTCGATCTTGAGCGGACCGCCGGGCACGTTCACGGTAACCATCCGCTCCGTCCGGCCGGTTCTCGCACCGCTGACGGCGGCGGCACAGGCGGCCGAGCCGCAGGCAAGCGTCAGGCCGGCGCCGCGCTCCCAGGTCCGCAGGTCCATCTCCTGGCGGGAGCGGATGCGCGCGATCGAGATATTGGCGCGCTCAGGGAAGATCGGATGGTTCTCGAGCAGTGGTCC
Source organism: Sinorhizobium sp. 22678 (assembly GCF_052044265.1). NCBI lineage: Bacteria > Pseudomonadati > Pseudomonadota > Alphaproteobacteria > Hyphomicrobiales > Rhizobiaceae > Sinorhizobium > Sinorhizobium sp. 22678. The sequence continues at coordinate 63,597 of NZ_JBQEMS010000009.1, forward strand.
GAACCGGTCGAGCTCGTAGCTCCACACATCGTTCTCGACCCAGAAGATCGCATGCGGATTGCCCATGGATGCGACCGAGGGAGAGTGCAGCACGGGCGCATCGATCGGCCCGATCTGCAGCTCGATGCGCCGCGTGTCGTGGAATTCCTCCGCGAGCGGGATCTGGTCCCAGCCGAAACGGGGCTTGCCCATATCGACCGAGATCGTGCCGTCGTCGTGTTCCTTGGCTTCGAGAAGGCCCGCGACCGTATGGAAGAGGAAGGCTTTCCTGCCGGTCTCGGCCGCAAGCGCCTGGACGACGCAGCGGGTGCCGTTGCCGCAGGCCTGGGCCATCGACCCGTCGGAATTGACGATGTCGATCCAGGCATCGGTCCCGGCAGACTTCGGGTCGTGAATTGCCATGATCTGGTCGAACTCGGTCGCCGGGTCGGCATTGAGCGCGATCGCCGCCTGCGGCGTCACGCGGTCCTTGCGCCCGCGCATGTCGACCACCAGGATCTTGTTTCCAAGCCCGTTCATCCTGGCAAATTGCACCTGATCGGCCATGTCGCGACTGTCCAAACCCTGGCCCCCGCTTCGGAGGCGCCCTTCATTCGGGCTGTATATGGCGGAGAAGCCCGGAAATTACCAGTGCCGGCGTCATTCCCGTGCCGTCGGCGGGAGCGGGACGTCGAAGACTTCCCCCGGTCGCAGCGCCCGGAAACGGTTTCGATCGATACCGTGCTTGGCGAGCGCAGTCTCCAGCGCCCGGAGCGGCTCCTCGACCCCCTCGTTGGTCAACCGGAAGGTGCCCCAATGGTGACCCGCCGCGTATTCGGCGCCGCATGCGACCATGCCCAGGACCGCCTCTTCCGGATTCTGGTGCTGAGAGGCCATGAACCAGCGTGGCTCGTAGCTGCCGAAGGGCAGGTTGGCGAGGCGGAAGCATCCGTGTTTTTCGCGCGCCGCACGATAATTGATGCCGTCGTGAAAACCTGTGTCGCCGACATGATAGATCTTGCCGGCCGGCGTCTCGATGACGAAGGCGGCCCAGAGCGCCATGCGCCGGTCGTTCGAGCGGCGAGCCGACCAATGGTGGCATGGCTCCGCATGGATGACGACGCCATCACCGAGGTCGAGCCGGTCGCCCCAGTCGACGACGGAAATCTCGGCACCCGCGACGGCGCGGCGAATGATCGTGTCGTTGCCGAGCGGCGTTACGAGATGCGGCGCGTGCTTGGTGTGGAGCGAGCCGAGCGTGGCGAGATCGAGGTGGTCGTAGTGGTTATGGGTGACGAGCACGATATCGATCCGCGGCAGGTCGTCCATGAGAATGCCTGGCGGGTTGCGGCGGCGGGGTCCGGCAAACGTAAAGGGGCTGGCGCGATGCGACCAGACCGGGTCGGTCAGGATGTTGAGGCCCGCGACCTGGATCAGCAGCGTTGCGTGACCGACCATGGTGACGCGCAGCCGCTCGCCGTCGACACTGATATCCGGCCTCGCCTGCGGAAAGGGGCTGTCATAGTGGCGCGGCCATTGCTCGCGTCCACCGCCGGACTGCCAGCGCAGGAGGTCGGCGAAGCCGCGCGGCGGTGTGCCGCCCGGATTGTAGAAGCGAATGCCGTCGAAGTGGTCCGAAACGGGCCCGCTATAGTAGGGATTGCCGCTTTTCTTCATCACTGCCTCGGTTGAGGGACACCTGCAGAGAAATAGGCGCATTTGCCGCCGGATCACAGGGCTCGGGCAGGAGCGGCCGACAATTTCCTGATGATGCGACCGGACGGAGGTGGTGGTCCTGCTCGCGTGTGGGATCATAGGTGGAGCCCGAGCGCAGCGTCTCCGCGGTCGATCCTTGACTTTTCTCCCGGTTTCCTGTTTATCGCGACGAATTCCTTCGCAAGTGATGACTTCCGAAGCCACCGACCGGGCCCCGCAAAGGTATAAAGAGAGCCCGGAGGTCAACACCCGACAGCGCGCTGCGCCCTCGGGTGGTTTTTGGCTTTGCGCCTTGTTTTCCGCGCGAAGGGACCCACGTTTCCGGACGAGCCGATCTATCGCAATCCGGAGACAAGAAGGAAGAGAATATGTTCGAGAGCCTCCAGGACCGTCTTGGTTCCATATTGAATGGACTGACCGGCCGCGGCGCCCTGTCGGAAGCCGATGTTTCCGCAGCGCTTCGGGAGGTTCGCCGTGCGCTGCTCGAAGCGGACGTGGCGCTCGATGTGGTGCGGTCCTTCACGGAGAAGGTTCGCGAAAAGGCGGTCGGCGCCGAAATCGTAAAGTCGATCAAGCCCGGCCAAATGGTCGTCAAGATCGTTCATGACGAGCTCATAGCGATGCTCGGCTCCGAGGGCGTCACGATCGATCTCAATGCGGCGGCTCCGGTCGTCATCATGATGGTCGGCCTGCAGGGCTCGGGCAAGACGACGACGACCGGCAAGATCGCCAAGCGGCTGACCTCGCGGGACAAGAAGAAGGTCCTGATGGCCTCGCTCGATACCCGCCGCCCGGCCGCGCAGGAACAGTTGCGCCAGCTCGGCGTGCAGACCGGCGTCGACACGCTTCCGATCATCGCCGGCCAGTCGCCGACCGATATCGCTGCGCGCGCCGTGCAGGCGGCCAAGCTCGGCGGCCACGACATCGTCATCCTCGACACCGCAGGCCGCACCCATATCGACGAGCCGCTGATGATCGAGATGGCGGAGATCAAGCGGAAATCCAACCCGCATGAGATCCTGCTGGTCGCCGATGCGCTGACCGGACAGGACGCCGTCAACCTCGCCCGCAACTTCGACGAACGCGTCGGCATCACCGGCCTGGTGCTCACGCGCATGGACGGCGACGGCCGCGGCGGTGCGGCGCTTTCCATGCGCGCCGTCACGGGCAAGCCGATCAAGCTTATCGGCGTCGGCGAGAAGATGGACGAACTCGAGGAGTTCCATCCGCGCCGCGTCGCCGACCGCATCCTCGGCATGGGCGACATCGTCTCGCTCGTCGAAAAGGCGGCGGAGAACATCGACGCCGAAAAGGCGGCCGCCATGGCCGCCAAGATGGCCAAGGGCAAGTTCGATCTCAACGACCTCGCCGATCAGCTGCAGCAGATGCAGAAGATGGGCGGCATGGGCGGCATCATGGGTCTGATGCCCGGCATGGCCGGCATGAAGGACAAGATGTCCGCCGCCGGCCTGGATGACTCGCTCTTCAAGCGCCAGCTCGCGATCATCTCCTCGATGACCAGGGCGGAGCGCGCCAATCCGGATATTCTCAAGCATTCGCGCAAGAAGCGCATCGCCAGCGGCTCCGGCACCGATGCCTCCGACATCAACAAGCTTCTGAAAATGCACCGCCAGATGGCGGACATGATGAAGATGATGGGCGGCAAGGGCAAAGGCGGCATGATGAAGCAGATGATGGGCGGCCTCGCCGGCAAGATGGGCCTCGGCGGCCTGGGCGGCGGAATGCCCGATCTTTCGAAAATGGATCCGAAGCAGCTCGAGGCCCTGCAGAAGCAGGCCCAAGCCGCCGGTCTCGGCAAGCCCGGCGGCGGCCTGCCTGGCCTTGGCGGTGGTTTGCCCGGTCTGGGCGGCGGTTTTCCCGGCCTCCCCGGCCTACCGAAGAAGAAGTGAGGATCGCGACGAATGCTTGATCCCGAGATCAAAGAGGAATTGGCGAGCTACCGGCAGTCGATCGACAATATCGATGCCGCGCTCGTCCACATGCTGGCCGAACGCTTCCGCTGCACCAAGGCGGTTGGCGTGCTCAAGGCCAAGCACCAGCTGCCGCCGGCCGATCCGGCGCGCGAAGAATACCAGATAGAACGCCTCCGCCACCTGGCGAAAGACGCCAATCTGGATCCGGATTTCGCCGAGAAGTTCCTGAACTTCATCATCAAGGAAGTCATCCGGCATCATGAAGCCATCGCCGCCGATTGCTCGCAGAACGCGGGCAGCGCCGGCACCACCCATTCCGCTTGAGTCAAGCGGTCAAGAAAGCCTGCAAGGAGTAAATTGAAATGGCACTGAAAATTCGTCTCGCCCGCGGCGGTTCCAAGAAGCGTCCCTATTACCAGATCGTCGTTGCCGACGCGCGCAGCCCGCGTGACGGCCGCTTCCTCGAAAAGCTCGGCTCCTGGAACCCGATGCTTGCCAAGGATGACGAAAAGCGCATCGAACTGAACGCCGAGCGCGTTCAGCACTGGATCGCCCAGGGCGCCCAGCCGACCGACCGCGTCATGCGCTTCCTCGACCAGGCCGGCCTTGCAAAGCGTCCGGCCCGCAACAACCCGACCAAGGCGCTGCCCGGCAAGAAGGCACAGGAACGTGCCGCTGAAGCCAAGCAGAAGGCGGAAGAAGCAGCCGCCGCGGCTGCGGAAGCTGCCGCGGAATAATTTCCGGCGGAATGGCATTGAGAACGGGCGGCATTTCCATGCCGCCCGTTTTGCTTTATGTGCACCGGAAAATCGCATGTTCTCATCCCGATGTGGTTCGGGAAACATGCAGCAAGTTCACCCTGGATCCCCGACGATGACACAGCTGAAGAACCCTGTCCTGATGGCGACGATCGGCGCGGCGCAAGGGCTGCGCGGCGAGGTGCGGGTCAAGTCCTTCACCGACGATCCGGCCGCACTCGGCGACTATGGCAAGCTCCACAGCGAGGACGGCCGCGTCTTCGAGGTGCTTGAAATCCGCGAGGCCAAGAACGTCGTCGTCGTGCGGTTTCGGGGCATCAATGATCGGACTGCTGCCGAAGCGCTCAACGGTCTCGAACTCTTCATCGAGCGCGACAATCTCCCCGACGACGATCTCGACGAGGACGAATTCTTCTACGCAGACCTCGAGGGCCTGGAAGCGGTCGATCGCACCGGAAAGAGCTATGGTTCGGTGACCGGCGTCTTCGATTTCGGCGCTGGCGATCTCCTCGAACTGAAAGGCCCGGGCCTCAGGCCGGTGCTTATTCCCTTCACGGAATGGTCGGTACTCGAAATCGATCTCGAAGCGGGCAAGCTCGTCATCGACCCGACCGCCGCCGGGCTCGTCGACGACGAGAAGAGCGGGCCTGGCAAGCCCTTTCCGACCAAGCGCAAGTGAGCCCACGGCAATGCCCTATCGCGCGACCGTCCTGACGCTCTATCCGGAGATGTTTCCGGGGCACCTCGGCGTTTCGCTCGCCGGAAAGGCGCTGGAGCGCGGAGACTGGTCGATGGAGGCCGTGCAGATTCGCGACTTTGCCGGTGACAAGCACCGCACCGTCGACGATACGCCGGCGGGCGGCGGTGCCGGAATGGTATTGAAGCCCGACGTTCTTGCCCGCGCCATCGATCATGTCGCTGCAGACGACGGGCGGCCGCGGCTTCTGATGAGCCCGCGCGGACGGCCGCTGACACAGGAACGGGTGCGGGCGCTGGCCGCCTGTCCCGGCGCTGTCATCGTTTGCGGACGTTTCGAGGGCGTCGACCAGCGGGTCATCGACACGCGTGGACTCGAGGAAGTCTCGATCGGCGACTACATTCTTTCCGGCGGCGAGCCGGCAGCGCTCGTTCTGCTCGACGCCGTGGTGCGTATCCTGCCGGGCGTGATGGGCAATCAGCTGTCAGGCGTCCACGAGAGCTTCGAGGGAGGGCTCCTCGAACACCCCCACTACACGCGTCCCCAGATCTTCGAAGGTCACGAAATCCCGGCCGTCCTCACCTCCGGCAACCACGCGGCCATTGCGCAATGGCGGGAAGCGGCGGCGCGCCGGCTGACGGCGGAACGCCGGCCGGATCTTCTGGAGCGTGATCCGGCTCAGCCCGTGAAGAAATAATAGGCCGCGAGCAACAGACCCACCGCCACCACCACGGCTCGGATGACCGCCTGCGGGACGCGTCGTGCCGCCCAGACGCCCATGTAGCCGCCAAGCGCTGCGCCCGGCACCATGATTGCCGCGTGCAGCCAGGAGACGACGCCGCCCGCAGCGAAAACCACGATGGCGATTGCGGCGATGACGATGGAGATGAAGTTCTTGAGTGCATTCAGCCGGTGATAGCCGCCGCCGGTGGCAAGTCCGAGCACGGCGAGCATCATGATGCCCATGCCGGCGCCGAAAAAGCCGCCATAGACGGAGGTCGCCAGCTGACTCGCAACGCCCAGCGGTCCGATGCGATGCTCGTCACTGCGCGCCTTCGGCTTCAGGAGGGGGCCGGCGGCGAAGATCGCCGTTGCCGCGATCAGCAACCAGGGCACCATCGCACGGAAGGCCGGATTGGAGAGCGACAGAAGCAGGAGGGCGCCGGCGAGCCCGCCGATCGCCGAAATGATGCCAAGGACGATGGCGTTCTTCCGGTCGGCGCGGATCTCCTTGGCATAGGCAAGCGTCGACGTGACATAGCCGGGGAACTGGATGATGGACGAGGTCGCGTTGGCGACGATCGGCGGGAGCCCGCCAAGCGTCATCGCTCCGAAAGTCAGAAAGGTGCCGCCACCGGCAATGGCATTGACGACGCCGGACAGGAAGCCGGCGACGAAGAGCAAAAAGGCCTGGAGCAACGTCATGGCTTTCTCCCGAAACGTGTGAATCGGGATAGCCGGTGGCGCGGTCGACCGCAAGTCCGTAGGGAGGGGCATTCTTGAGGCGGGAGCGCGACAAAATCCGCTTTCGGGGATGACAAGGCCGGCCATATGGTGTATGTGCCGGCCCGGTTCGGGTTCCTTGCCCGTCGACCGTCAACAAAGAATGGCGAATACGCTCCTGCCGCAAATGCGGCAAGGCCTGAAGGAAAGTCCGACAGGCCGATAGAGAGCGCTCTGGCTGTTTCAGAAAAACGCAAAGGTTAGACCGATGAACATCATCCAGCAGCTGGAAGCCGAACAGGCCGCCAAGATCGCCGCAAAGCGCACCCTTCCCGAATTCTCCCCGGGCGACACCGTCCGCGTCAATGTACGCGTTGTCGAAGGCAACCGCACCCGCGTACAGGCTTACGAAGGCGTCTGCATCGCCCGCTCCGGCGGCGGCATCAACGAGAGCTTCACCGTTCGCAAGATTTCCTACGGTGAAGGCGTCGAACGCGTATTCCCCGTCTACTCCCCGCTCGTCGAGAGCGTCGACGTGGTTCGCCGCGGTAAGGTCCGCCGCGCCAAGCTCTACTATCTGCGCGACCGCCGCGGCAAGTCGGCTCGTATCGTCGAGAACACCGGCACCCGCGCCCGCAAGCTGAACGACGCCGAGCGTCAGGCCGTTGTCGAGGAGAAGGCACGCATCGAGGCTGAAAAGGTCGCAGCCGCCCAGGCTCTGGCCGCCGAGAAGGCAGCAGCCGAAGCCGCTGAGGCAAAGGCGGCGGAAGAGGCAAAAGCTGCGGAAGCTGCAGCAGAATAAGTTTTCAACTCTTCAGAGTTGTGCGGAAAGGCGGCCCTCGGGCCGCCTTTCTTTTTGGTTATCGGCCGCTTGTGTTCCCCATAGATTTTATGACATTTTCTGTCGCCACAATCTGGGAGTTCCTCAATGACAATTCTTCGCCGCGTGCTTGCGGGCATTGCCGCAGTTCTTGCCGTTCCATTCGCAGTCCCGGCGCCCGTTTTCGCCAGCGACCTGCCCGACCTCGGTGGCAAGACGGTCGTCGTGGTGACGGAAAACGCCTATCCGCCGCTGCAGTTCGTCGATCCGAAATCCGGCCAGGCCATCGGTTGGGAATATGACGCGATGAACGAAATCGCCAAGCGCTTGAATTTCAAGGTCGAGTATCAGAACACGAGCTGGGACGCGATGATCCAGGCGGTTTCCGACAGCCAATACCAGATCGGCATGACCGGAATCACCATCAAGGACGATCGCAAGGAGAAGGTCGATTTTTCGGATCCCTATATGCGCTCGCAGCAGTTCATGCTGGTGCGCGGCGACGAGACCCGGTTCGACGACGCCAAGAGCTTCGCAGCGCTCGAAAGCGGTCTGGTCGGCGCCCAGCCCGGCACTTCGCCTTTCTACACGGCCGTCTACGAGGTTCTCGACGGCAACGAGCAGAACCCGCGCATCAAGCTGTTCGAAACCTTCGGTGCGACGGTGCAGGCGCTGAAGGCCGGCGACGTCGATCTGGTCTTAACCGACAGTGTCGCGGCCAAGGGTTATGTCGACTCCTCCGACGGCCAGCTCAAGGTGGTCGGCGAGCCGCTCGGCACCGAGGATTTCGGCTTCATCTTCCCGAAGGGATCGGAACTGGTGGCGCCGGTCAATGCCGCCATAAAGGCGCTCAAGGAGGACGGCACCTTCGAGGCGCTCAACAAGAAGTGGTTCCTCGACTACAAGATGGGCGGCTGACCGCGGAACGGGATAAACACATGGGCGGCTTTCCGCCCATGTCCCGCTTCCCCTTATTGGAATTGCAATGACGCCGATCCAATCATCCGACACTTCCGGGAAGGGCGATTATCCTTGGTGGCTTATCGCCCTTCTCGTGATCGCTGCGGCACTGGCCGTGGTCATCGCCGCCAATGATATCTTCACGCAGGTGTTCACCGTCGTCCTGAAGGGTTTGGGCGTCACCGTTTTCGTCACTCTCGTCGGATTCGTGCTCGCAACGGTGCTCGGCCTCGGCGTGGCCCTGATGGCGCTTTCCGAGCACGTGGTCCTGCGTCAGATCGCGCGCTTCTATACGGAAGTCATCCGCGGCGTACCGATCCTCGTGCTGCTGTTCTATATCGCCTTCGTCGGCGCGCCTGCCCTGGTGACGATCGCGAATTTCCTGTCGGCGCCGCTGATTTCGGCTGGCTGGATCGAGCCGTTCGTCGTTCGCGACGTGTCGCTGATGTGGCGGGCGATCATGGCGCTGATGATCGGCTATTCGGCCTTCATCGCCGAAGTCTTCCGCGCCGGCATCCAGTCGGTCGACAAGGGCCAGGTGGAGGCGGCAAAGGCGCTCGGGCTCTCCCGCTACCAGCGCTTTCGCCTCGTCGTCTTTCCGCAGGCGATACGCGTCATCCTGCCGCCGCTCGGCAACGACTTCGTGGCGATGGTCAAGGATTCCTCCCTCGTCTCGGTGCTCGGCGTCGCCGACATCACCCAGATGGGCAAGGTCTATGCCTCGGGCTCCTTCCGCTTCTTCGAGACCTATTCCATCGTCGCCTATGTCTATCTCGTGCTGACGATAGGACTGTCGCTGGCCCTTCGGGCGGTCGAGCGGCGGTTGAGGCGGTCGCAAGTCCGGTAGGCAGAGGGGGTACTGCACCTCCGACGCTGCCGTCACAGTTCCGCCCGCTCAGCCCTCGATTTCCTCGCGCAGCATTTCCAGTTCGAGCCATTCCTCTTCCATGCGCGTGAGGTCCGTCCTGAGCTTCTCGAGCTCGGCGGCGAGCTTGGCAAAGCTGTTCGGGTCGCGCGAGAATAGGTCGGGATCCGCCATCCTCTCTTCTCGCTTCGCGATCTCCGCCTCCGATCTGGCAATCTCCTTCGGCAGGTTCTCGAGTGCGAATTTCTGCTTGAAGGAGAGCTTGGCCTTCGCCTTCTGAGGTTCGCTCGGCAAGGGTGGGGCGCCGCTCGATCTGGCCTTTTCGGCTTTTTCGCTCCGGCGCCTTTCCTCGACTGCGCCGCGGCGCTGCGCCATCATGTCGGAATAGCCGCCGGCATATTCGATCCAGCGACCATCGGGCGCCTCCGGGTTGGCCGGCGCGATGGTCGAGGTCACGGTACGGTCGAGGAAATCGCGGTCGTGGCTGACCAGGATCACCGTTCCGGAAAATCCGGCAACGATCTCCTGCAGCAGATCCAGCGTCTCTATATCGAGATCGTTGGTCGGTTCGTCGAGGATCAGGAGGTTGGTCGGGCGTGCCAGGATGCGGGCGAGCATGAGACGCGCGCGTTCGCCGCCCGACAGATCGCGGATGGGCGTTCGCGCCTGCTCCGGCTGGAAGAGGAATTCCTTCATGTAGCCGGTGACATGGCGTTGCTCGCCATTGACGAGGAGGGTCTCGCCGCGCCCGTCGGTCAGATAATGCGCCAGCGTCTCGTCGAGGTTCAGTTCCTCGCGTTTCTGGTCGAGCGTGGCGATCTCCAAATTGGTGCCCAGCTTGACGCTGCCCGTGTCCGGCGCGAGCTGACCGGTCAGGAGCTTCAGCAGCGTCGTCTTGCCGGCGCCGTTCGGCCCGACGAGGCCGATGCGGTCGCCGCGGTGGACACGGATCGAGAACGGCGCGACGATCGGGCGATCGCCATAGGCCTTGGTGATCTTTTCCGCCTCGATGACGAGCTTGCCCGATTCCCTGGCGTCGGCAACGGTGGCCTGGACCGTACCCTGCGGCCCCTTGTGCCCGCGATGGCGGGCCCGCATGTCCTGCAGCTCTCCGAGCCGACGCATGTTGCGCTTGCGCCTGGCGGTCACGCCGTAGCGCAGCCAGTGCTCTTCGCGCTCGATCGCCTTACCGAGCTTGTGCTGCTCGAGCTCTTCCGCCTCCAGCACCTCGTCGCGCCAGGCCTCGAAATGCGCGAAGCCGCGATCGAGGCGGCGCGATTGGCCGCGGTCCAGCCAGACGGTCGCCGTCGACACCTTTTCGAGGAAGCGCCGGTCGTGCGAGATCAGCACCAGCGCCGAACGGCTGCGGACGAGCTCGTCTTCCAGCCACTCGATCGTCGGCAGATCGAGATGGTTCGTCGGCTCGTCGAGAAGCAGAATGTCGGGTTCCGGCGCAAGCACACGGGCAAGGGCGGCACGACGCGCCTCGCCGCCGGAAAGGCGCGTCGGCTCTTCCTCCCCGGTCAGCCCCAGATGCTGCAGCAGGTAGGCGACCCGGTAGGGATCGTCGCCTGGCCCGAGGCCGGCTTCGGCATAGGCCTGAACCGTATCGAAGCCGTCGAAATCGGGCGCCTGGTGCAGGTAGCGGATCGTCACCGATGGATGCCTGAAGATCTCGCCCGACTGGGGTTCTGCAAGCCCGGCGGCGATCTTCATCAGCGTCGATTTGCCGGAACCATTGCGGCCGACGAGGCAGATGCGATCGCCGGCCTCGACCTGCAGGCCCGCACCCGCAAGCAGCGGCGTGCCGCCGAAGGTCAGTAGAATGTCGTCAAGCTTCAGAATGGGAGGCGCCAAGGCATCAGGCTCCGGAAAGATCATAGGGGCGGGCGAGAACGACGGCCCGGCCGGATTTCAGGGTCAAGCGGACCGTGCCATCCGCGATATTCGAAATGGTGCGCGACGAGCCGAAGGGCAAATGAAAATCCTTCAGCGGATAGCGCACGTTCTCGATCGAAAGACCGTCAAGGTCGGCAAAGCCGAGGATCGAGAAGAGGCTGCCTTTCGGCAGCTCGATCTCCTGCGAGCCGGGCAGCAGCGGATAGGCCTCCTCCTCGCCGGAGGTCATCATCACCGCAACGCCGCTCTGGGCAAGCGCGACGGTGCCGAGGAGATGCAGGAAAGCGTGATCGCTGCGCGCGCCGCCGAGTCCGCCCGCGAAGACGAGCGAGGTCGCGCCACGCTCGAGGGCTGCCTCGATGGCGATTTCCCCGTCGGTCGCGTTCTTGGCTGCTGGATGGCGTTCACGCGGGACGCCGGCAAACTCCGCCAGAAGCGCCTCATCGGTGGAATCGAAATCGCCGACCCAGAGATCGGGAACGATTCCCAGCGTCCTTGCATGGCGCATGCCGCCGTCGGCGGCGACGAAGCGGCTGCCTTCGAGCTGTCGAGCAAGCCGGTCTGTCGGCGTCAGCGCGCCGCCGAGCAGGATGGTGAAGGGTGATCGGGTCATGGCAGAAGCCCATAGCGCAAAGCAGCGGCGAAGGAAAAGGGCTCCGGCTGCTGTTTTGCGAACGCATGCTGCGCGGATCAGGTTCCGGACGCCGGATCCCCGGGAAAGAGCATGCCGTTGTAGATGCCGGGCGTCGACCCGGCGATCTCCACCGCACCCACCGCGCGAGCATAGAATTCGGCAGGGCCGACGCCGCCGATGATCGCATAGGCATAGCCGGCGGCGCGCATGGATAGCAGGCTTTCGACGAGCAGGGCCTCGCCGATGCCCTTGCCGCGCATGGTCGCGTCGACTCCGGTCGGACCGAAGAAGCCGAGCGCGGTTACGTCATGGCAGGCGAAGCCCACGATCCGATCCCGATGGTGAGCGATATGGATGCGCGGCGGCGTCGAGGAGAAGGCGGTTTCGGCCTCGCCGACCCACCCGGCCCCGAAGCGCTCCTCGATCCAGGGAATGACGGCCCGCCGCTCGGCCGCAAGCGCCCGGCGGATGCGGATGTCGGGGTCGAGACGCGATGGGCGGCCCTCGGGCAAGGCATAGAGGCGGACGAGCATGTCTGGCATGAAATTGTCTCCGCTTTCGGCGAACAAACGACGCCGGTAATTGTTTGACTTTTAATAGCGCGGCTGACGCGGACGGCAAACGTCCCTGCTGAAACTCAGCTTGCCTAAGCCGTCGCCGGAAGCTAAATCTCTTGCTGCTCTAACGGGGTGCCCTGGTCGGCTTTTGCGACCGTGGCTGAGAGGCTTCGAGCCAACCCGCGGAACCTGATCCGGCTCATACCGGCGGAGGGATTAGAAGCGATCGGACCGATACGCGCTTTTCCCATTGCAGCAACAACAAAGGGAGAGGTGCCAGAATGTCCAGTTCACTCCATCGAAAAATCCTTGGCCGGCTTGCGATCGCCGCAGCTTCGATCGCGGTATTTTCCGTGAGCGCGGCGGCCGCGGAAAAAACCCTGACGGTCTATACCTATGAGAGCTTCATCACCGAATGGGGGCCGGGCGCCAAGGTGGCGGAAGCGTTCGAGAAGACCTGCGACTGCAAGGTCGACTATGTAGGGGTTGCCGACGGGGTTGAACTCCTGACGCGGCTGAAGCTCGAAGGTCAGGCATCCAAGGCCGACATCGTACTCGGTCTCGACACCAATCTGGTGGCGGAGGCGAAGGCGACCGGCTTCTTCGCGCAACACGGCGCCGATACCGCTTCCGTCAAGGTCCCGGGCGGCTTCTCCGACGACACCTTCATACCGTATGACTACGGCCATTTCGCCGTCGTCTACGACACCGAGACGCTGAACGATCCACCGAAGAGCCTCAAGGAACTGGTCGAGGGCGATCCGTCGCAGAAGATCGTCATCGAGGACCCCCGGACCTCAACCCCCGGCCTCGGCCTCCTGCTGTGGGTGAAGTCGGTCTATGGCGACCAGGCCGGCCAGGCTTGGGCGAAGCTCAAGGACCGCGTGCTGACGGTCACGCCGGGCTGGTCGGAAGCCTATGGTCTCTTCACGAAGGGCGAGGCCCCGATGGTTCTCTCCTACACCACCTCGCCCGCCTATCACATGGTGGCGGAAAACACCGAGCGCTACCAGGCGGCCCCCTTCGCCGAAGGCCACTATATCCAGATCGAAGTCGCCGCATTGACGAAGAACGCGAAGGACCCGGAACTCGCCCGAAACTTCCTGACCTTCATGATCGGTCCGGAATTCCAGTCGATCATCCCGACGACCAACTGGATGATGCCGGTGACCGCAACCAAGGAGCCACTGCCGGAAGCCTTCAGCAAGCTCGTCGACCCGCAAAAGACGCTCCTCATTCCCTCCGAGGAGGTCGCCGCCAACCGCAAGGCCTGGGTCGACGAATGGCTGGCCGCCATGAGCCGGAACTGAGGCCGGATTGTCCGGCACGAAGGAAAGCAAGATGACAATCGCCGCCGGGGCCTTCGCCCTCGGCGGCATCCTGCTTTTCGTCGGCCTCGCCGGCGTGGCACTGCTTGCCCAGTCGGCCGGCAGCGCCGGCGCCGGTCCGCTTTTCGATGCCTATATCTGGCGCATCACACGCTTCACGCTGCTGCAGGCCAGCCTCTCGACGCTTCTTGCCATCCTTTTCGCCATACCCGTGGCCCGGGCACTTGCCCGCCAGGCTTCGTTCCCCGGCCGCATCTGGGTGCTGCGGCTTCTGGCGCTGCCACTCGGCCTGCCGGCGATCGTCGCCGCACTCGGGCTGATCGAAATCTGGGGCCGGCAGGGGCTCTTGAACAGGGTGCTTTCGGCAGGCGGGTTGGAGCAGCCGGTCAGCATCTATGGCCTCTCCGGCATTCTCATTGCCCATGTCTTCTTCAACATGCCGCTCGCCGCACGCTTGATGCTTGCCGGCATCGAGCGCATTCCGGCCGAATACTGGCGCAGCTGCGCCAATCTCGGCATGGGTTCCTTCGCCACCTTTCGCTTCATCGAGTGGCCGGTGATCCGTGGATTGCTTCCCGGCATCGCCGGGCTCATCTTCATGCTCTGCGCCACCAGCTTCACGCTCGTGCTGACGCTTGGCGGGGGGCCGGCCGCGAGCACGCTCGAAGTGGCGATCTACCAGGCGCTGCGCTTCGACTTCGATCCGCCGCGGGCGATCGCCCTTTCGGCACTTCAGGTCGCCCTTACCGGAGCGCTGCTTCTCGTCTTGAAATTGATCGCGCCGGCGCCGCTGGAGGGAGAGACGAGCGGCAGGGCCATCCGGCGTTTCGACGGCGCGAGCGGTCTGTCGCGGCTTGCCGACCGTATCTGGCTGGTACTCGCCGTCATCCTCATCGGCCTGCCCTTTGCGGCCATCGCCTATAGCGGATCGAAGGCCGACCTCGTCCGTCTTGTGAGCGAGCCGGCATTCCATCGGGCGCTCGCCATGAGCGCGACGATCGCCCTTGTCTCCGCCGCGATTTCGGTAATCATCGCGGCGCTGATGATCCGTACCGAACGCCTCGCGCTGGCGCGCCGGCGCCCGGGGCCGGCGGCTCGCCTCTTTGCAGGAGGGATCGGCGCAAGCACCTCCTTCATACTGCTCGTGCCTCCCGTCGTGCTCGGCGCCGGATGGTTCCTGCTCCTGAGGCCGTTCGGGGACGTCGCCCGTTTCGCGCCGGCCGTCGTCGTCGCCATCAATGCGCTGATGGCGCTTCCCTTCGTTCACCGGGTGCTGGCGCCGGCCATGGCGACGCATGCCGCTCGCACCGCGCGCCTTGCCGCGAGCCTCGGCATCGGGGGCTTCCACCGCCTGCTGTGGATCGACTGGCCGGGTCTGCGCAAACCTCTCTTCGTCGCCTTTTCCTTTGCCATGGCCCTCTCGCTCGGCGATCTGGGAGCCGTCGCTCTTTTCGGCTCCGAGGACATGGTAACCCTCCCTTATCTGCTCTATAGCCGGATGGGCAGCTATCGCACCGCGGATGCGGCCGGACTGGCGCTGGTTCTCGGCCTTCTCTGCCTTGTCCTGACGGTGCTCGGCACGGCGGGAGAGGAGAGGCGGCCGGAGGGTAAATACACATGAGTTCCACCGCTCTCGCCGTAAAGGGCATCGAGATAAGCTTCGAAACAACGACGCTCGCCTTCGACTGCACGGTTCCCGCGGAGCGGATCGTCGCCGTGGCCGGCGCCTCCGGCTCGGGCAAGTCGACGCTCTTCAACGTCATCGCCGGCTTCGAGCAACCGGAGCGCGGGGAAGTCCGCATCTTCGGCGAGGAAATGACTGGTCGCCCGCCGGCGGAACGGCCGGTATCGATCATATTTCAGGAACATAACCTCTTCGCACATCTCGACGCCGCAACCAATGTCGGCTTCGGCATCAGCCCGGCGCTGCGACTGGACGCGGCCGACCGCATGAAAGTGGAGGACGCACTGGCCCGTGTCGGGCTCGCCGGTTTTGGCAAGCGGCTGCCGCCGACGCTTTCAGGCGGCGAACGCCAGAGGGTCGCGCTCGCGCGCGCCTTCGTGCGGCACCGCCCGATCCTCCTGCTCGACGAGCCTTTCGCTGCGCTCGACCCCGGCATGCGCGCCGAGATGCGGACACTCATCAGCGATCTGCACGAGGAGGAAGGCAACACGATACTGATGATCACGCATCATCCCGATGACGTGAGGGCGCTCGCCGACAGCGTTCTTTTCCTCGACCGGGGCCGGATTGTCGCCCATGATGAGGTCGATCGGTTTCTCGGGCGCCGCGACATCACGGCCATCAACCGGTTCCTCGGCAAGGAGGGATGACGACCTGTTCGCGGCGACCGATCCGACGCCGGACGAACTAAATTCGCCGGACGCCACAATTTGACCGCCGCGCCGTGCGAGGCGCGGGAGACACCAGCGGGTATCTCGCAAAATTCGCGCATCCGTTGCTGCGATACCACGGGGCAACTATTTCTACTGGGGTCGGCTAGGCAGGCGGCGCTGAAATCGGATACAGCAGAATCCTGGCTGAAACACCCGCGCCGGTGCGCCGCATCCGGCTGAAAAAGTAGGACTTTTCGCCGATTGCGATGAATGGCTTCGAGCCGCGGGTCGCGCCGGCGGATGGGGACGGGCTGAGGCATGATAAGGCAGGCAGTCATGAATGGCTGGTTTCCGCGGCGGCATGGAGCCGTGCGCGCACGAGCGCTGGTCGCATTGGGTGCCACGACGCTGATGGCTGGCTGCCAATCCGTCATCGAGCAGACCTACGAGCCCACCGTTTCGCCATCTTCGAATCCGCAGATCGTCGAGGAAGTGCAGAAGAACGACCCGCGGGCCCAGCTCGGTGCGCGCGAGCATCCGCGCATCGTGGCGAGCTACGGCGGAGAATACCGCGACGCCAAGACCGAGCGGCTGGTCGCCCGGATCACCGGCGCCCTGACGGCAGTTTCGGAAAACCCGCAGCAATCCTACCGCATCACCATTCTCAACTCGCCGGCAATCAACGCTTTCGCGCTTCCGGGCGGCTATCTCTACGTGACGCGCGGTCTGCTGGCGCTCGCCAACGACGCCGCGGAAGTGGCCGCCGTGCTCTCGCACGAGATGGCGCATGTGACGGCCAATCACGGCATCCAGCGGCAGCAGCGCGAGGAGGCGGAGGTGATCGCCAGCCGCGTCGTCTCCGAGGTGCTCTCCTCCGATCTTGCCGGCAAGCAGGCGCTTGCCCGCGGCAAGCTGCGCCTTGCCGCCTTCTCGCGCAATCAGGAACTGCAGGCCGACGTGATCGGCGTCCGCATGCTGGGCGAGGCGGGATACGACCCCTATTCGGCGGCGCGCTTCCTCGATTCCATGGCCGCCTATAGCCGCTTCAGCGCGGTCGATCCGGAGGCGGACCAGAGCCTCGACTTCCTGTCGAGCCACCCCAACGCGCCGCAACGCGTCGATCTCGCGCGCCGGCATGCCCGTGCCTTCGGCCCCGAGGGGACGAGCGGCGATCGCGGGCGCGACTATTACCTCGCTGGCATCGATGGTATCCTCTATGGCGACAGCCCGCAGGAGGGCTATGTCCGCGGACAGACCTTCCTGCACGGCCAGCTCGGCATACGCTTCGACGTGCCCACCGGCTTCCAGATCGACAACAAGGCCGAGGCGGTGCTTGCCACCGGCCCAGGCGAGGTCGCCATTCGTTTCGACGGCATCGCCGACACGAGCCGGCGCAGCCTCACCGACTACATTGCCAGCGGGTGGGTAACGGGCCTCAAGCCCGATACGATCCGCCCTATCACCGTCAACGGCCTCGAGGCCGCAACGGCGCGCGCATCGGCCGACCGCTGGGATTTCGACGTCACGGTGATCAGGTTCGGCGAGCGCATCTACCGCTTCCTGACGGCCGTTCCGAAAGGCTCGAGCGCACTCGAGCCGACGGCAAACCAGTTGCGAACCTCCTTCCGCCGCATGACGTCCGGCGAGGTCCAGTCATTGAAGCCGCTGCGCGTCCGGGTGGTCACGGTCAGGTCCGGCGATACGATCGCGACCCTTGCGGCCCGCATGATGGGTACGGACCGCAAGCTCGACCTTTTCCGGCTGATCAATGCGATGCAGATCACATCGACGGTCAGACCCGGCGACAAGGTGAAGATCATTTCGGAGTGAGGCGGCGTAACGGCGCCGCAGCCGCGGCCTTCTCCCCGCTCGCGGGGAGAAGAGGACTCACGCCGCCGTTTCGCCTCTCAGTCGCTCAATTGAGCATTGGCGAGGCCGAGGCTCGTCCCCCGGACCCGCCTGCGGGGGGAAGGCGCCGGCAGGCGGATGAGGGGCAAATGGCGTTTCGAAGCATCGCGCTTCAATGCATCGCCGCCGTCAGTGCGGGCGCCTTGGCGGTGAGCGCCGCACGAAGCTTTTCGAGCGCGCGCGTTTCGATCTGCCGCACCCGTTCCTTCGATATTCCAAGCGCGACGCCGAGTTCCTCCAGCGTGGCGCCATCCTCCGTCAGGCGGCGGGCGCGAATGATCTTCATTTCACGTTCGCTGAGTTCTCCGAGCGCGATCTGCAGCCATCGGCGGGCGCGCTCGCCGTCGATCAGATCGCTCACCTGTTCGTCGGGCAGAGGTGCTTCGCTCGCCAGGAAATCCAGCCGGGCGCCGGCATCCGGGTCGCCGCCGCCGATCGGCGCCTGCAGCGACGCGTCGTTTCCGGAAAGGCGCGCATCCATTGTCTGCACGTCGGCAAGGCTGACACCGAGCGCCGCGGCTATCTCCTCGTGCATCGCCTGAGAGGTCAATTGTCTGTCCCCCTGGGCGAGCCTCGCGCGCAACCGGCGCAGATTGAAAAACAGCGCCTTCTGCGCCGAACTGGTGCCGCCGCGTACGATCGACCAGTTGCGCAGCACGTAATCCTGCATCGATGCGCGGATCCACCAGGTCGCATAGGTCGAGAAACGCACCTCCCGGCTCGGCTCGAAACGCGCTGCGGCCTCCAGGAGCCCTATATGCCCCTCCTGCACGAGATCTCCCATGGGCAGCCCGAAACTGCGGAACTTCGCCGCCATCGAAATCACCAGACGCATGTGCGACATTGCAATCTTGTTGCGCGCCTCCTGATCGTTATCGTTCCGCCAGGCCTGTGCGAGCGCATGTTCCTCGTCCCGCTCGAGATAGGGCGCTTCCATGGCAATCTTGATCATACGCCTGTCTGCTGTGAGGGTCTTCATCGATTGCTCCGTAGCTGGCGGCGAGCGCCATTTCACGATTGAACTCCAAACGCCGAGCGCTCTCTTGCTGCGTTCGGCAACGGGACGGATGGCGCTGGTTGACGAAATGACAGGGCGCCCTAGATGGAAGAATACGAACCTGAGGCGTGAGGAAATCACGGGGCCAAGATCGCTCGGCAGCACAGGCGAAGACCTCCCTGCCGGGAGTATTAAACGTACGCGGGCGCGAAAAGTTCCGCGGGCGACAGCGATTTTTGATTGTGGATACCGCCGCTGTACGCCCCAACGATTGTAACGCGGCTTCGCCGCGCCCCGGCTCCCGCCTTCTTGCGCAATCCAGCGCTCAGCATCAGGGAATATACGGCAACAAAAAAGCCCGGCCTTTGTGAAGGCCGGGCCTGTCTGGTTGATTGACGCAAGGAGCGCTTAAGCGGCTTCGTCCTGTGCGTCGTCTTCTTCGATAGCCTTGCCGCGCTTCGGGCCCTTGTTGAGATTGGCCTCGACGAGCCGAACGGCCTCCGTTTCCGACATCCTGTTCACGGCAGCGATTTCGCGCGCCATCCGGTCAAGCGCGGCTTCATAGAGCTGGCGCTCGGAATAGGACTGTTCCGGCTGGTTCTCGGCGCGATAGAGGTCGCGTACGACTTCCGCGATGGAAATAAGATCGCCGGAATTGATCTTGGCATCGTATTCCTGAGCGCGGCGCGACCACATGGTCCGCTTCACGCGCGCCTTGCCCTGCACGACCTTCAACGCGCGGTCGACGAAATCGGTTTCGGACAGCTTGCGCATGCCGATGCCCACGGCCTTCGCCACCGGCACCTTGAGACGCATCTTGTCCTTCTCGAAGTCGATGACAAAGAGTTCGAGCTTCATGCCCGCGACTTCCTGCTCCTCAATCGCGACGATCTGGCCAACGCCATGGGCCGGGTAAACGATCGATTCACCGGTCTTGAAGCCTTGGCGCGTTGAAGATTTCTTCTGCTGGGTGGTCATTCGTTTCAAACACTCCCTAGTGCGCACCCGGCCTTCACAGGGGCCGGGGCCGGGTCAGTCAGGCCCGGGATAGACGGGGGTACCGCCGGGTGGGTCCACCTGGTCCTCCAACGAAACGCAAACAAGCTCTTAGGGCGCAGTCACAAGCAACGGGCCGTTGCATATCTCAAAAGTGCCGCGCGGTGGAGATCGTTTGCTTTCGTGCTGGTTTTCGGGCGCGCAAAAGCACCCTCTGTGGATCAGTGCGTGAAAACTATCACAAAAAAGAGCGGAAATCAATAATTTGCTGCACGGCAACGATCAAGTCGCCGCGCTCGCAAGCGCGAAGTGCCGGCAGGATTTCCCCAGCTTTCCGGCCTCGCCATTTGTCGTCCGTCAGCAGCGACGAACCCAGCGACCGAAACCCGTCTCAGTCGCCCTGTCCCGGTTCGGAAGAAAAATACTTCTCGTATTTTTCTTCTACGCCATCCATCTCCTTGGCCTCCGGCAGCGGGTCGCGCTTAACGGTGATGTTCGGCCACTGCGTGGAAAATTCCGCGTTCAGTTTCAACCACATATCGAGACCCGGCTCGGTATCCGGCTTGATTGCACCCGCGGGACATTCCGGCTCGCATACGCCGCAGTCGATGCATTCATCCGGATGGATGACGAGGAAGTTCTCCCCCTCATAGAAACAATCCACCGGGCAGACTTCAACGCAGTCCGTGTACTTGCAGCGAATGCAGTTATCGGTCACGACATACGTCATGAGGTACTCCAGCCAATGCTCACATTTGATGGCAGACGGCAATCAACGGTGATACTCGATCGCCCGCGCATGCTAGGCATGTCCGGCACGCATAGCTGCCGATGCAGACCCGAATGCCATCCTCAGCATGGCTTCGTGAATCGGAATCGATCCGGTGAAACCACACATCGGTTCAAGCTGCTACACCAACCTTCGCCCCTCGAACTGGACGTTCGGCACTGTAGCGTTGCTTGTCACGTAAAGGCTTTGACTGGCCTTTGCAAGAATTATCCATGCGCGATTTGCCCCTGTGGGGGCACAGTTTTCCAGCCTCGGGACGGGCGTGCCGAAATCGGTTGCAGGCCGCCTGCGACAGTGTACGGCGCCCGGGTTCAAAGTCTGAAAATCAGTCGTCTTCGGGGTCCGGCCCCGGCCGCAAGCGGTCCGTCTCGCGGCGCTCCCGCTTTGTCGGCCGCCCCGCGCCGCGGTCGCGCGTCGCCTGCTCGAAAAGCGTGGGTCTGACGGCGGGTACGGCGGGGGTCAGATCCTCGTAGAGGAGGCGCGCTTCCTCATAGGGACCGCGGCGGGACCCGGGCAGCAGCACGCGCACGACGAGATCGCGCCGCTCCAGCGACACCTCGAGCATGTCGCCGGCCCTGATCTGGGCGGACGATTGCGTCTCACGCTTGCCGTTGACGGCCACATGGCCCGCCTCGATCGCCTTCTGGGCGAGCGAACGCGATTTGATCAGCCGGGCGAAGAACAGCCACTTGTCGAGCCGCTGGCGCATTGCAGGGGCGGACGGCGGCTGTTTTTCCATGAGCTTGACCTACTTCTTCATCTGCTCCTTCAGAGCAGCGAGTTTGGCGAAAGGCGAATCCGGATCGATCGGCTTTTCCTTGCGGGGCGGGCGCCCTTCGAACTTGGAGGGAGACGACTTGTTTCGATCGTGCCGGTCGCCGCGGTCCTTTCGCTGACCGCCCGGCCTTCCTTCGGACCCCTTGCCTTCCTGCGGCTTGCCTTCCCAGGGCTTGCCCTGCGACTTGCCATGAGGAGCCTGCCTGCGGCCGCCCTCGCGGCCTTCGGTCTGGCCATGGCGCTGGCCCCCTCGGCGCTGTTCGCCCTGGCGACCGCCCTGTCGCTGATTGTCCTGACGGGTGCCCGGACGCCACAGGAGCACCGGCTTGGCTTCAACCGGGGCCTCCGGCTCAGCCGGTGCCGCTGCATCGTCGCTTGCCGGCGCCGCCGGCGTCGTTGCAGCTGCGGTATCGGCGGCGGCTTCCGTCTCTGCGGCAGGCGTCTCGGCAGCCGCGGTTCCGGCGGTTTCCGTCTCTGCGGCAGGCGCATCCGCGGCCTCCGCCTCGACGCCCGCATCCGCTACGCTCGCACCGGCCTCTTCGGCAGGCGCCGTGTCCCCATTCTGGCTTGCCAGGAAAGCTGCCGCCTCTTCGGCCGGCACGGCGTCGGCGCGATAGCCGAGACCCTTGAGGATTTCCTCCATGTCATCCGGCGTCGCCCCGAGAATGGACAACATCGACGTCGTCGCGACGAAACGGCGGCCGTCATAGGCGCCTTCCGGACGCGGCGACGTCCCCGGCTTCCACTGCAGGAGCGGACGGATGAGATCGGCAAGCCGCTCGAGGATATCGATCCGCACCGCGCGCTTGCCGAGGAACCGGAAGCCCGCGAGCTTGTAGAAGGTCCGCTCGAAAGACGGATCGGTGACGACCGAGGTACGGCCGGCGGCAAGCATCGGGATGAGCTCGCCGTAACCGGGCTTGTCCAGCCCGTCGTTCTTCAGTGCCCAGAGAAGCGTGATCAGCTCCGCCGGAGCCGGCTTCAGAAGCGCGGGGAGGAAGATGTGATAGGCGCCGAAGCGTACACCGTATCTGCGAATCGATGCGCGGCTCTCCTGATCGAGCGACTTTACGTCTTCGGCGACGTCGCGACGGAAGAGCACGCCGAGATTCTCGACGATCTGGAAGGCGAGACCCTTGGCGAGACCCTCCAGATCCTCGGCGCGCGAAATGTCGTCCAGAGGCTTCAGCACCGTGCTGATGTGATGGTTCACGAAACGCTCGATCCGCGCCAGGACATGTTCGCGGGCATTAGCCTGAAGCTGGTCGTCGGCAAGCAGGATGACGCGGGGACGCATGACGTGGTCGCTCGCCGTGAGCCGCGCGACCGGATCGCCGAGCCAACGGACAAGACCGTCCGACGACAGAGCAAGGTCGCCATTGCCGGCCGCATGGAGACGAGCGGCGCGCGCTTCGAATTCCAGCGCGAGCGCCTTATGGGCGGCACCCTGAACGGCCTTCGCGTCCGTTCCCTCGCTGCCCGCGGCGAGCGTGAACCGGAAACCGGCTAGCTGACCCACATGGTGTCCCTCGACGAAGACATCACCATTCACACTGATTTCTGCTTCCAGCATCGCATTCTCTCTCAGGCGCTTCATGAGCACAGATGTCCTGCGATCAACAAAGCGTTTCGTCAACCTTTCATGTAGCGCGTCGGACAATCGATCTTCGATTTCCCGCGTCTTTTCTTGCCAGTGTGTCGGATCGGCAAGCCACCCGGGCCGGTTGGATACATAGGTCCAGGTCCTGATCTGCGCAATTCGCGCCGAAAGTGTGTCGATTTCGCCGTCCGTATGATCGGCGCGCCGGACCTGTTCGGCCATGAAATCTTCGTTGACCGTGCCATGGCGAACGAGGTCCGCATAGATGGTCGAGATCAGGTCCGCATGCTGAGCCGGCGTGATGCGGCGATAATCCGGGAGCGCGCAGGCTTCCCAGAGCTTCTCGACGCGCTCGGACGCCGTGGCGACGTCGACGATCTCCGGGTAGCGGGTCAGATGCTCGAGAGCCTGCTGATCGATGGCCGGGAGCGCCCGCGCTAGGCCGGATACCGCCGGTGCGGCCTCGAGGCTCTTTTTCAGTGCCTTCAGCGAAGAAAAGTCGAGCGCCTTGGAGCGCCATTGCAGCACGCGGACCGGGTCGAACTCATGCGATTCGATGCGGTGCACCAGCTCCTCGTCGAACGGATCGACGCGTCCGGTCACGCCGAAGGTCCCGTCCCGGACGTGCCTGCCCGCGCGCCCCGCGACCTGGGCGAGCTCCGCCGGATTGAGGTTACGGTACTGGTAGCCGTCGAACTTCCTGTCCTGAGCGAAGGCGACATGATCGACGTCGAGGTTCAGCCCCATGCCGATGGCGTCGGTCGCCACGAGGTAGTCGACGTCCCCCTCCTGATAGAGCGCCACCTGGGCATTGCGGGTTCGCGGCGAAAGCGCGCCCAGTACGACGGCCGCGCCGCCGCGCTGGCGCCGGATGAGCTCCGCGATCGCATAGACCTCGTCGGCCGAAAAGGCGACGATTGCCGAGCGGTTCGGCAGGCGGGTGATTTTCTTGGAGCCGGCATAGAGAAGCTGCGACATGCGCGGCCGCTCGACGATGGTGATGCCGGGCAGCAGATATTCGAGGATCGGCCGCATCGTCGCGGCGCCGAGCAGCAGCGTCTCGCCGCGGCCGCGCAGGTGCAGTATCCGGTCCGTGAAGATATGGCCGCGTTCGAGATCGCCCGCCAGCTGAACCTCGTCGATCGCCACGAAGGAGGCCGTGGTCTCGCGCGGCATCGCTTCCACCGTGCAGACCGAAAAGCGGGCGCGATGCGGGGCGATCTTTTCCTCGCCCGTGATCAGCGCGACATTGTGGTGGCCGACCTTCTCCACGAGACGCGTATAGACCTCGCGTGCGAGCAATCTCAGCGGCAGCCCTATGACGCCGCTGTCATGCGCGATCATGCGCTCGATCGCATAATGGGTCTTGCCGGTATTGGTGGGTCCGAGCACCGCGGTCACGCCGCGGCCGCTCAGGATCATGGATTGAAAAGACAAGGTCTCGATCCCGGACAGTCTCTACAGCACCGCGCTTCCTTGGTCGCGCAAAGCTCGCTGCAGTGCTGATTTGGCGTATGTATTATCCTTAAAACGGCTCCGATTTAAGGAACACGTATGGTGAGCCGGCGCGCGTTCACGCTCCGGCGGGAAACAGATGCCTATGCGACGTGCCAAACGCAAGGGTTCACGGGGAATAAATGCGCCAAGCGGCCAACCATATCTTGCGGCTCCCCTTTCAACTGCAGTTCAGGACTCTGGAACAGCGACGGAACGAATCAGAGACGAATCGCTGACTCCCGCTGATTCACTTTATGTTCACGGCTATATATAGATATCAACATCTAGTTACGCACCAGATGCTGAATCCAAGGGAGGATCACCCCTCAGAAGCTGCCGATCGGCTTCGGCTGTCGTCACTGCAGCCTTTGACCACGCAAAGGATTCCGAATCCAAGAGTCTGGAAAGATTGAAAAATTTTAACGGGATTCGCCGCCGATCGGCCGAGTCCGGGAATAGGAATCGCTTCACAGGCACCCGCTCCTGCCTGGGAAGAGCGACGCCGACTCGCCCGGAGGAACGTTTTCCCCTTTCGTTCGCCACAACATCTAGTGACACCTGTAGAGATCGGGGGGCGGCTTCAGGATGGACACGGATGCGAGATCGAAGGCCAAAACGAATCCGGCGCCCCGAAGGGCGCCGAAAAAAGCCGCAGGCACCACGCCTCAGGCGAAGTACTGGCCCCCATTGGCCGAAATCGTCGAGCCGGTGATGAAGCCCGCGTCGTCGGAAGCGAGAAATACGACGCAGCGTGCCACTTCCTCCGGCTCGCCCAGGCGTCCCACCGGTATCTGCGGAATGATCCGCTCGTTGAGCACCTTTTCCGGAACGGCGCGCACCATCTCGGTGCCGATATAGCCGGGGCAAATCGCGTTGACGGTGATCCCCTTCGCCGCCCCTTCCTGGGCCAGCGCCTTGGTCAGGCCGAGATCGCCGGCCTTGGCGGCGGAATAGTTCACCTGGCCCATCTGCCCCTTCTGGCCGTTGATCGACGAGATGTTGACGATGCGCCCGAAACCGCGGTCGCGCATGCCCGACCAGACCGGATGCGTCATGTTGAACACGCCGGTGAGATTTGTGCCGATCACTTCGCCCCACTGTTCCGGCGTCATCTTGTGGAACATGGCGTCACGGGTGATGCCGGCATTGTTGACGAGGATGTCGACCGGTCCGAGGTCCGCCTCGACCCTGGCGATGCCATCGACGCAGGCCTGATAACTCGATACGTCCCATTTGTAGACGGGAATGCCGCTTTCCTGCTCGAAGGCTTTGGCCCTCTCGTCATTTCCGGCATAGTTTGCGGCCACCTTGTAGCCCGCAGCCTTCAACGCCACGCAAATTGCGGCGCCAATGCCGCGGGATCCGCCCGTTACCAGTGCTACCCTGCTCATACTCGCCTCCCGCTCGGTTGATTCAAATTCGCAAAAGCACACCCCTGCAGCCCGGCGAGCCCGGGCCGCTGATCTCCATCGTCTGATCCGAAACTTGCCCGCATTGCAGGCGGCCGGTTACAGGCGTTCCACGCACATGGCGACGCCCATGCCGCCGCCGATGCACAGGGTGGCAAGCCCCTTGGAGACGCCGCGCCGCTTCATTTCGAAAAGAAGCGTGTTCAGCACGCGGGCACCGGATGCACCGATCGGATGGCCGATGGCGATCGCTCCGCCATTGACGTTGACGATCGAAGGATCCCAGCCGAGGTCCTTGTTGACGGCGCAGGCCTGAGCCGCGAAAGCCTCGTTCGCTTCCACGAGCTCGATGTCGGCGACCGACCAGCCGGCTTTTTCGAGGGCCTTGCGCGATGCGGGGATGGGGCCGGTGCCCATGATCTGCGGGTCGACGCCTGCCGTCGCCCAGGAGACGATGCGGGCAAGCGGCTGGATGCCGCGCCGGGTCGCCTCGGCCTCGGTCATCAAGAGCGCCGCGGCGGCTCCGTCGTTGAGACCCGAAGCATTGCCCGCGGTCACGGTACCTTCCTTGTCGAAGGCCGGGCGGAGCTTTGCGATCGAATCGAGCGTGGCACCGTGGCGGATGTACTCGTCCTGATCCACGGTTACGTCGCCCTTGCGCGTCTTCACGACGAAAGGCACGATCTCGTCGGCAAAACGCCCGGCCTTCTGAGCCGCTTCCGCCTTGTTCTGGGAGGCAAGCGCGAATTCGTCCTGTTCCTCGCGCGTCAGCTGCCATTTCCGCGCAACGTTCTCGGCGGTGATGCCCATGTGGTAGCCGTAGAAGGCATCCGTCAGGCCGTCCTTGATCATCGTGTCGATCATCTTGTAGTCGCCCATCTTCACGCCGCCGCGCAGGTGCGCGCAATGCGGCGCCATGGACATCGACTCCATGCCGCCGGCAACGATGACCTTCGCATCGCCGGTTGCGATCTGCTGCATGCCGAGCGCCACGGCGCGCAGGCCCGAGCCGCAAAGCTGGTTCATGCCCCAGGCGGTCTTTTCCTGCGGGAGGCCGGCCTTCATCGCCGCTTGCCGTGCAGGATTCTGCCCCTCGCCCGCCGGCAGCACCTGGCCGAGGATCACCTCGTCCACCTCGCCCGCTTCGACGCCCGCCCGCTCGAGCACCGCCTTGATGGCGGCCGCGCCCAGTTCGTGCGCGGGAGTGTTGCCGAAGGCGCCATTGAAGGAGCCGACGGCCGTGCGGGCCGCGCTGGCGATGACGATCGAGGGATTGCTCATGGGACGTTCCTCATATTTGCTTTGCCTGATGGAGGCAGACTGGCAAAGGGAGGAGCGCGAGTCAAACGGCTAGTTGCACTGCCGCAAAAGCTTCACGGTGACTTGTCGGCGCCTGTTCGCAGCTGCGTCGCCGCATTGCACAAAGAGATTGTCAGTGGCGCTCTTTTGCGGATACTCTGAAAAATACAATAAAGACGGGACCATGGGTAAGAGGAGACCCTGATGGGGAAAAACGAAGGCCAGATCGTCATCAAGAAATATGCGAACCGGCGCCTCTACAATACCGGTACGAGCACTTACGTGACCCTCGACGACCTGGCTGTCATGGTGAAGAGGGGCGAGGACTTCATCGTGCAGGATGCCAAGTCCGGCGAAGACATAACCCATTCCGTGCTGACGCAGATCATCTTCGAGCAGGAGTCGAAGACCGGCAACACGCTTCTGCCGATTTCCTTTCTCCGCCAGTTGATCTCCTTTTATGGCGACCAGATGCAGATGGTCGTACCGAGCTATCTCGAGCACTCGATGCAGGCCTTCACCGAACAGCAGGCGCAGATGCGCGAGCAGATCACCAAGGCCTTCGGCGACACGCCGATCGGCAAGAACCTGAAGGTGCCGCTGCAGCTCGTCGAGGAACAGGTCCGGCGCAACACCGAAATGTTCCATCAGGCCATGCAGATGTTTTCGCCCTTCATGGCCGCCCCGCCGGCCAAGGAAACCAGGAAGGCCGAGGCGAAGGACATCGACGAACTGAAGGAACAGCTTCGCGCCCTTCAGACGAAACTGGACAATCTGGGCTGAACTTCCGCGATGCTTCTCCGTGATGGCAGGGGCTCCAGCCCCTCGCCCCGCTTGCAGGGAGAAGGTGGGCGGCAGGCCGGATGAGAGGCGCGCTCGTCCAAGCCATCAGACATTCGCACCACAAGAAAAAGGGCCGGCAATGCCGACCCTTCGAACTTCATCCGCAGGCGGAAACGCTTATGCGTTTTCCTTCGGCGTCAGAACCTGGCGGCCGCGATACATGCCGGTCTTCAGGTCGATATGATGCGGGCGGCGCAGTTCGCCGGAGTTCTTGTCTTCGATGTAGGTCGGAGCCTTGAGGGCGTCAGCGGAACGGCGCATGCCACGCTTGGACGGGCTCGTTTTTCTTTTCGGTACAGCCATTTCATTCTCCACTTATCGGGCAAAACACTGTTCAGCAGCCGAAAATGGCCGGGTCAAACAGATGTCGATCTCGGAATTTCGCGCGCTTATACATGTCGAACCGCACTTTGACCAGTCCCCGCGCGCAAATTTTCGACTCCCCTCGGGAAGCCTCGATCCGCTTCAGGCCTCGTCCTCCGGCACGATCCAGGGTTCGGCTCTTGCGGCCTCCTCCCACCTGCGGAAGGCCGGATGCGCCTTGACGGCATCCATATAGGCGAGCGTCGCCGGGTCCGTCACAAGCTCATAGGTCTCGAAACGGTTGACGACCGGAGCGAACATCGCGTCGGCCGCGGTGAACCGGCCGAAAAGGAACGGCCCCCCTGATCGCTCGACCGACTCCCGCCAGATCGTCTCGATCCGCGCCACATCCTCGCTGACGCCATCCGGCAGAGCGATCGACTTTCTCGGCCGGCGGATATTCATCGGGCAGGCGCCGCGCAGCGCCCGGAAGCCGGAGAGCATCTCCATCGAGTAGCTGCGCGCACGGGCACGATCCGCGCGCTCCTCCGGCCAGAGACCCGCATCCGGGAAAAGCTCCGCCGCGTATTCGATGATCGCGAGCGACTCCCAAACGCGGTTTTCGCCATGGTGGAGCACCGGAACGCGCCCTGTCGGCGAGATTTCGCGGAACCGCGGATTGCCGGCCGCGAAATCGAAAGGAATAACGACATCCTCGAACGGAATGCCGCAAGCCGTGAGCGCGAGCCAGGGGCGCATCGACCAGGACGAATAGTTCTTGTTGCCGACATAGAGGACGAGCTTGGTCATGATCTGTCTCCGCTGAAACCGAGGGCAGACTTGCCACATCGGCACCGGACAAACCAATGAATTGGTTTCATCTTAATCATAAAGGCAGGTGATGTAACCGCCGGAGCGGCTGGCACGGCGCTCGATCACGCCGGCGAGGCGCCTGAGACCGCGCCCCGGCTTTCCCGCATTGCGGTCGATCGGGTTGGGCAGCGAAACGGCGAGGAGAGCGGCCTGCCGGCGCGAAAGCTTCGCCGCCGAAACGCCGAAATGATGACGGGCGGCGGCCTCGATCCCGTAGATGCCCTCGCCCCATTCGGCGACGTTCAGGTAAATCTCCATCAGGCGCCGCTTGCTCCAGGCGAAATCGGCTGCGATCGCCAGCGGCAGTTCCATCGCCTTGCGCACGAAGGAGCGGCCGTTCCAGAGGAACAGGTTCTTGACCGTCTGCATCGGGATCGTGCTAGCGCCACGCGTCTGTTCGCCGTCGAGCGCGTCCTCGACGACGCCACGCATCTGCGCCCAATCGATGCCGGCATGAGCGCAGAACTGCCCGTCCTCCGACATCATCACCGACTGGACGAGCACCGGCGCGATATCGTCGAATTCCACCCACTGCCGGTCGTAGCCCCGCAGCAGCACGAGGTCGCGCAGCATCAGTGTCGAGACCGGGTGAATGATCTCCAGGAGATAGAGGACGATCAAGGCATAAGGCAGGATGAGAACGGAGAGGACGACGAGAACGAGCCGACGCCACCGCGAGCGCCACGTCCTGCGCGTGGCTGTCCGGCGACCGGCGGACAACTCCGCCTCCTCGCGTTCTTCCGAAACGATCTCCACGCCCCGTCCGTCCACCTCTTTTCCGCCCGCCTCTTGTCCCATTCACCCTCTCATATGCGATGGCGAGCGAAAGTTGAACGGCCTTTCTCGCAAAAGGCAAGGCTCTGCAGCGCCGTCGTCCCCGGACCGGCCCTGTGCGCGCGACGCAAAACCCCGTTGAAAGCCGCTCCGCCGCATGTCAAAGAGCCTCTATGACAGACGAAAGATCATCCTTTCCGGCGCGCCTCAGGACCAACGCGGCCGCAGTCGAAGCGCTGCTCGAGACGTTGCTCGGCCCGGCCCCGGGCGCGGGCGAAATCGCCCGCCCGGAAAACCTGCTCGGCGCCATGCGCCATGGCGTGCTCAACGGCGGCAAGCGGCTGAGGCCTTTTCTCGTCGCCGAAAGCGCGGCCCTCCTCGGCGGCGATGCGGAAGCGGCGCTCAGAACAGGCGCCGCGCTCGAATGCATCCACTGCTACTCACTCGTCCATGACGACCTTCCGGCCATGGACGACGACGACATGCGCCGCGGAAAGCCGACGGTGCACGTCGCCTTCGACGAGGCGACGGCGATCCTCGCGGGCGACAGCCTGCTGACCTTCGCCTTCGACATCATCGCGGCGCCGGAAACGGCGCTTTCCGACCGCCAGAAGACGACGCTCGTTCTGGCGCTCGCGCGCGCGGCCGGGCATGGCGGCATGGCCGGCGGTCAGGCGCTCGACCTTGCCGCCGAAAAGAGTGCTCCCGACGAAGCCGGCATCGTCCTCTTGCAGTCGATGAAGACAGGGGCCCTCATCCGCTTCGCCTGCGAGGCGGGCGCAATCATCGCCGATGCGCCGGCAGAGGACCGCCGACGCCTGCGCGCCTTCGGAGAGAAGATCGGCCTCGCCTTTCAGCTCGCCGACGACCTTCTCGACCTCACCGCCGATGCAGCAATCGTCGGCAAGGCGACCGGCAAGGATGCGGCACGGGGGAAGGGTACGCTTGTCTCCCTGCACGGCCAGCCTTGGGCCGAGCGCCGGCTCGAAAACCTGGTGGCCGAGGCGGAAGGCCTGCTCAAACCCTACGGGTCAAGCTCGGCGATCCTTGCCGAAACCGCCCGCTTCATCGCCAATCGCAGGAACTGAGCTCATGAGCAAATTCTGGTCGCCGATCGTGGCCGCGCTGAAACCCTACGTTCCCGGTGAACAGCCGCGCATGGCCGATCTCGTCAAGCTCAACACCAATGAGAGCCCCTATGGGCCCTCGGAAAAGGCGCTGGAGGCGATCCGGGCGGCGGCGGACACGGATCTCCGCCTCTATCCGGATCCCGTCGCTCTCGGGCTGCGGGAGACGATCGCCGCGCGCCACAAGGTATCGGTGGGGGAGGTCTTCGTCGGCAACGGTTCCGACGAGGTCTTGGCACACGCTTTCGCCGCGCTGCTGAAGCACGACAGGCCGCTGCTTTTTCCGGACATCTCCTACAGCTTCTACACGACCTATGCGGGCCTTTTCGGCATCGAGGCGGTGGAGGTGCCGCTCGACGCCGCATTCCGCATCGACATCGCCGATTATCGCCTTCCCTCGGGCGCGGTCATCCTGCCGAACCCGAACGCCCCCACCGGCATCGGCCTGCCGCTTGCCGATATCGAAAGGCTGGTGGCCGAGCATCCCGATCAGCCGGTGGTGATCGACGAGGCCTATATCGATTTCGGCGGCGCATCCGCAATCGCCCTCGTTCCGAAATACGACAATCTGCTCGTGGTTCAGACCTTCTCCAAGTCACGCGCCCTGGCCGGCCTGCGCGTCGGCTTCGCGATCGGCCAGCGCCCGCTGGTCGAGGCGCTGGAGCGCGTCAAGGACAGCTTCAACTCCTATCCGCTCGGACGCACCGCCCAGGCGGGTGCAACGGCCGCGATGAAGGACGAGGCATGGTTCGAGACTACCCGCGGCAAGATCATCGCCTCGCGGGCGAAGCTGACGAGCCAACTCGAAAAGCGCGGCTTCGAGGTCCTGCCGTCGCAGGCAAACTTCGTCTTCGCCCGCCACCCCCGACATGCGGGCCAGACGCTGGCGGCGAAACTGCGCGAAAGGGCTGTGATCGTCCGCCATTTCGCCAAGCCCCGAATTGCGGATTTCCTGCGCATCACCATCGGCACCGACGCGGAATGCGCCAAGCTGGTCGCGGCACTCGACGAGATTCTGTAAGGCAGCACAAAATTGGGTGCTGCAGCAAAATGCTGCAGGTGGTTACGGCCAACCTCCCATTGGCATCAACGGGGGCCTCGGCTACTGTCCGCAAGGACAATCGGACGCCGTCATGCTGGACCTTACGCCCTATCTGCCGCAGCTCCTCGTCGCCTGGACGGCCTATGTCATCGCCGTTGCCTCGCCGGGGCCCGCGGTTCTGGCGATCATCGCAACCTCGATCAGCCGGGGGAGAAGCGCAGGCCTCGCGCTCGCCTTCGGCGTGCTGAGCGGCAGCTACACCTGGGCGATGCTGACGGCTTCCGGCCTATCGGCCCTGATCCGGACCTATGGCCAGGCGATCATCGTCCTGAAGATCGCCGGCGCCTGCTACCTGTTCTGGCTTGCCTATAATGCGTTGAGAGCGGCGATGCGGGGCGACGCCCGACCGTCCGCCCTTCGTGTGCCCCCGACTTCCTCGCTGAAGAAGCTTTACCTCAAAGGTCTCGGGATCCACCTGACCAATCCGAAGGCGATCTTCGCCTGGATGATGCTGGTTTCGCTCGGAATGCCGGAGGGAGCGCCGGTCGGCGTCACCGCCGCCTTCATCGTCGGCTGCATGCTGATCGGTCTCGTGACCTTCTGCGGCTTCGCGATCGTCTTCTCGCTCGCGCCGGTCCATCGGGCCTATCTGAAATCGCGGCGGATCATCGAGAGCCTGATGGCGGGCTTCTTCGCCTTTGCCGGCTTCAAGCTTTTGACGGCGCGGCTTTGATTGGAGCTCCTGCCCGGCGATTTCACCAGCAGCAGAAGCCGCCATCGACGAGAAGATCGACGCCGGTTACGAAGCTCGCCGCATCGGACAGGAGAAAAACGGCCGGGCCGACCATTTCGTCCACGCTCGCCATGCGCTGCATCGGCGTCTGCTCCTCAAAGAGCTTGGTCTGGTGCACCATTTCCGGCCGGGTGTTCATGGGTGTTGCCGTATAGCCCGGGCTGATCGTGTTCACGCGGATGCCGCGGTCCACCCACTCCATCGCCATTGACTTCGTCATGTGGATCACGCCCGCCTTGGAGGCGTTGTAGTGGCACTGGTTGAGACCGCGATTTACGATGACGCCGGACATCGAGGCGATATTCACGATCGAACCGCGGCCGTTCTTCAACATGGCGCGTGCTTCCGCCTGGCAGGAAAGGAAAACACCTTTCAGATTGATGTCCATCATAGTCTGGAATTGACCTTCCTCCATCTCCTCGGCCGGATTGGCATTGGCGATGCCCGCAGCGTTAAGCGCGAGGGTCAGCGGGCCCAGTTCCGCTTCCGTACGCGCAACCGCGTCGTTGAGCGCCGCACCGCTGGTGACGTCCGCGGCGATCTGGATGCTGCGACGTCCCGCCTTTTCGATGAAACCGGCGGTCTTCGCAAGACCATCATCGGTGCGGCGGTCGAGCAGCGCGACATCGGCACCGCACTGGGCGAGTCCCATGGCGATGCGTTGGCCGATACCGCTGCCCGCGCCGGTCACGAGAGCGACGTTTCCGGAAAGATCGAACAATCTCGGCGCGTCGAGACTGATTTGAGACATATGAATGGCTTCCTGCTTAAGTCGTTGCGAGTTCCATGACCGAGACGTCGTTCGCATCGTCGCGATTCAGGATGCCGGCTTGCCTGCCCTGTGCCATGACCAGGATGCGGCTGGAGACGCCGAGCACCTCCTCGAGATCCGAGCTGACCACGATGACCGCGACGCCTTCGCGAGCCAGATCGATGATGAGATCGTAGATCGACGAGCGGGCGCCCACGTCGATGCCGCGCGTCGGCTCGTCAAGCACGACCACCTGCGGCTTGCGCGCCAGCCATTTGGCGAGCACCACTTTCTGCTGGTTGCCGCCGGAAAGCTCTCCCGCACTCTGCCCGCCGCGGCCCTTTACCCCAAACTTCTTGATGCAGTCCTCGGCGAACTGCTGGACACGGCGCGACGAGATCCAGCCGCCGCGGGAGATTTCGCCGAGATTGGCATAGCCGATGTTTTCTGAAATCGAATGATCGAGCACGACACCCTGGAGCTTTCGATCCTCCGGCACGAGAACGATGCCATTGCGGATCGCATCGATCGGCGAGCGGGGCGTAACGGGCCTGCCGTGCAGCAGGACCTCGCCGCCGGAGATGGGGTCGGCGCCGCTGATGGCCCGTACGAGTTCGGTCCGGCCGGCTCCCATGAGGCCCGCAATGCCAAAAATCTCGCCCTTGCGAACCGAGAAGCTGATGTCTCGGAAGGCGTTGGACGGGGACGAGAGTTTTCGCACCTCCAGTGTCACCTGGTCCGTCGGCGCCGGAAGAGCCGGAAACATGCGCTCGAGGGAGCGCCCGACCATGGCCTCGACGATCGTGCGTATCGGTACGTCGCCACTCTCGAACTCCTGCACCTTGGCGCCGTCGCGCATCACGACGATGCGGTCGGCGATCTGGCGGATTTCCTCCAGACGGTGCGAAATGTAGATGATGCCGACACCCTCCGACTTCAGCCGTTCGATTTGCTGGAAGAGAAGCTGGCTCTCCTCGCCGCCGAGCGCGGCTGTCGGTTCGTCGAGGATGAGGAGGCGCGCATTGAGCGTCAGTGCCTTTGCGATCTCGATGAGCTGCTGCTTGCCGGTCGAAAGCCCCTCGACGAGGCGATCCGGCGAGATATCGAGACCCAGCCGGTGAAGGCCGCTGCGCGCCCGGTCTTCCATCGCCTTGCGATCGATCCGACCCGCCTTCATCGGGTAGCGACCGACGAACACATTCTCTGCGATGGAGAGCTTCGGAAGCAGTTTCAATTCCTGATGGATCATGCCCACCCCCTCGTTCAGCGCAGCACGGGGATCGGCGGGGGCATAGGCCCTCCCCAGCCAGGTCATCTCGCCCGCCGAGGGTTGCACGGTGCCGGAAATAATGTTCGACAGGGTCGATTTTCCGGCACCGTTTTCGCCAAGCAGCGCCACGACCTCTCCCGGATAGATATCGAGATCTACACCGTGGAGAACCTTGATCGGACCGTAGGACTTCTGGATTCGACGGAGCGACAGGATTGGAGAGCGGGTCGTCATGGCGCTGGTGCCTTTCGGCTATCAGGTTACGGGTGGTTCTTTACGAATTCCGGAGCGTTGTCGCAGGTCGTCAGCACGGCATTTGGCGTCTGACGTTCTTCGACCTTCTCGCCCGCCGCAACGGCAAGCGCGGATTCGACGGCAAGAACGCCCATCTTCTGCGTGCTCTGCGTGGCGGTGGCGATGAACGGCCCCTTGCACTTGGCGAGGTATTCCAGGGCCGAGACGTCGCCGTCATAACCGCCGATGATCACCTTGTCCGAGAGATTGGCGACGTCGACCGCCTTGGCCGCCCCCATGGCGAGACCGTCGGCCTGGCCGAAAATGATCGTGATGTCCGGATTTGCCTGCAGCATGTTCTGCGCGATCGAGAAGCCTTCGTCGGCCGACCACATGTTGCTCCACTGCTGATCGACCAGCTCGACACCCTTGTTCTCGTCGATGGCGCGCTTGCAGCCGGTGAAGCGGTCTACTTCGGGCGTCGTGCCCTTCTGTCCGTGGATGATCGCCATCTTGCCCGAGCCACCGGCCTTCTCGATGATGTGCTTGCAGACAGCGTAGGCCGATTCGACGCTCTCGCCGGCGATGAAGGTGTCGCCTGGTGCGCCATCCGGAACGCGATCGACGTTGATCACCGGAATGCCGGCTTCGCGGGCAAGGCGGGTCGGCACGGCAGCGGCTGCGGCACCGGCCGGGATATAGATGAAGGCATCGATGTCCTGGATCATCAGGTCCTGCACCTGGCTGACTTGCGTGTTGGTGTCGTTCTTCGCGTCGACGACGACTACTTCGAGGCCCTTTTCCCTGGCGTGCTTTTCGACCCCGAGCTTGATCTGGTTGAAGAAGTCGGCCTGGAGGTTCGGAACGGCAAGGCCGATCTTCTTGACCTCGGCGGCGGATGCGGGAAGCGCAAGGCCCGAAGCGGCGGCTGCCGCTATCAGCAGTGTGGAAAGTTTCATGGTTTCTCCTCCGAGTTGCCCGGTGGCGCCCTGCCCTCGCAGGAAGTCACCTTCTCCTTTTCCGGCCTGCACCATTGCTGGCCGTTTTCAGCACCCCGCCGCACCTCGGCAGCGGGGCGAAAGTCGTTATTTCCGCTTTCGGTAGGTTTCTGCCGTGACGGCGAGCACGATGACGGCACCGATGATCACCTGCTGCATGAACGGAGACACGCTCAGCAGGTTGAGACCGTTTCGCAGGACACCGATGATGAGCACGCCGATAATGGTGCCGCCGATCCCGCCGGTGCCGCCGGAAAGCGAGGTACCGCCGATGACCACCGCCGCGATGGCGTCGAGCTCGTAGGATACGCCCGACGACGGCTGGACCGAGTCGAGACGAGCCGCGAGCACCATACCGGAAAGGCCCGCGAGGAAGCTGCAGACGACATAGACGAGCACGGTCGCGCGCTGGACGTTGATGCCAGCAAGGCGTGCCACTTCGGCATTGCCGCCGATGGCGTAGAGCACGCGCCCGCCATGCCGGTAGCGCTGGTAAAGAAGCCCCACGATGAAGACCACGATCATCACGGCAACCGTGAGCGTCAGGAAGTCGCCAAAGCGCACGATGGCCATCATGTTGAACCAGGCCGGAAAGCCTATGATCTGCTGGCCGTCGGTAATCATGTTCGCAAGGCCGCGCGCGATCGACATCATCGCCAGCGTCGCGATGAAGGCCGGTACGTTGAAGCGCGTTATGAGGAGGCCCGCGATGAGGCCGTTTAGCGATGCGGCGGCGAGCGCCAGGGGAATAGCGAGCCACATCGGTACGCCGGCCACCACGTTGAGGTAGCCGAGCACCATCATCGCAAGCGCCATGACCGAGCCGACCGCAAGGTCGATACCTCCGATCAGGATGACGAAAGTCATGCCGACGGCCATGACGCCGAGCACCGTAATCTGGTCGAGCACATTGAGGAAATTCCGCGCCGATAGGAACTTGTCCGTTGCGAAGGTGAGGAAAAGGCACAGCACAATGAGCCCGATCAGCGGGCCGGTCGCGCCCTTCAGTGACGGAAGCTGCCTCACGGCAGTCCCTTGCTTCTCTTGCACTGCAGCCCGCATGCGTCGTCCTCCCGCATAATCCGCCTCCTGACTGGCGGTTGGCATATTTATTCATCACTGTGTGTAAATGCGTACATGACAGATCGTGGGCGTGTCAATACGACCACGCGGTGAATTTTCATGGGTTACGAAACGCATTTTCGCTTGACTTGCCGGATCGAAATGCAAGTATACGTGCAATCGCATAATTATTCATCAAGAGGATTTCATGCAGCCGAACGATCTCGACCGCATCGCTCGACAGATCCGCCTTCGCGATCTGCAAGCGGTTTTCGAAGCCGGCGCCGGCCACATCGGCGGGGAGATGTCCGCCATAGACATACTGACGGCACTCTATTTTCGCGTGCTGCGCATCCGGCCCGAACAGCCGAAGCATCCGGAGCGCGACCGTTTCGTGCTGTCGAAAGGCCATGTGGCGCTGGCGCTCTATGTGACGTTGGCCCGGCGAGGCTTCATTCCGGAGGAAGAGATCAGCACATTCCTGAAGCCGCATTCGCGTCTCAACGGGCACCCGAACTGTACCAAGGTACCGGGTGTCGAGACCAATACCGGCCCGCTCGGCCATGGCCTTCCGGTGGCGGTCGGCATGGCGAAGGCCGCAAAGGTAACAGGCGCGAAATACCACACCTATGTGTTGACCGGTGACGGCGAGATGCAGGAAGGATCCAACTGGGAGGCTATCGCGTCGGCCGCGCAGTTCGGACTCGACAATTTGACCCTGATCATCGACCACAACCGCTTCCAGCAAGGCGCGTCTCTGAAGGACACCAACAACCTC
Source organism: Sinorhizobium sp. 22678 (assembly GCF_052044265.1). Lineage (NCBI taxonomy): Bacteria > Pseudomonadati > Pseudomonadota > Alphaproteobacteria > Hyphomicrobiales > Rhizobiaceae > Sinorhizobium > Sinorhizobium sp. 22678. The sequence goes on from NZ_JBQEMS010000009.1 coordinate 101,645, forward strand.
GCCCCATTCCCCGCCAAACTCGAAGCCTTCGGCTGGGATGTGACCGAGATCAACGGGAACGCGATGGACGAAATCGTTCCGGCGCTGGAAAAACGCGGCGAGCGCCCACACTGCATCGTCGCCCATACCAACAAGGGCCATGGTATTTCCTTCATGCAGGACAAGGTCGATTGGCACCACAAGGTGCCTAATGCCGAACAATACCAGATTGCCGTAGCTGAGCTCTCGGAGGCGCTGTGATGAAGGACGTGATGACCTCTCCCAAACTGCATGATTGCCGCGACGCCTTCGTTGCCGTGTTGGAGCGCCTCGGCGCGGAGAACTCCAGGATCGTGGCCGTCTGCAACGATTCCGTCGGCTCCTCGAAGCTCGGCGGCTTCAAATCCAAATGGCCCGAACGGCTGGTCAATGTCGGGATCGCCGAACAAAACATGGTTGGCGTCGGCGCCGGCCTTGCCAATGGCGGGCTGCTGCCCTTCGTCTGCGGCGCCGCATGCTTCCTCACTGGCAGATCGCTGGAGCAGATCAAGGCCGACATCGCCTATTCAAACGCAAACGTAAAGCTCATCGGCATTTCTTCCGGCATGGCCTATGGCGAGCTTGGGCCGACGCACCATTCCATTGAAGATTTCGCCTGGACCCGCGTATTGCCCAACCTTCCGGTCATCGCGCCATGCGACTCGATCGAGACCGCCGCGGCCGTCGAATGGGCCGCCCGCTATGACGGTCCGGTCTTCCTGCGCCTGTCGCGCGTCGGCGTTCCGGACCTGCTGCCGGCTGAACACACATTCGAAGTAGGCAAGGCCAACCTGCTGCGCGACGGCGACGCGATCACCCTCGTCGCCAACGGCACGGTGACACACCGCATGATGAAAGCCGCCGATCTGCTGGCGGCAGAGGGCATGGAGGCACGCGTGCTGAACATGGCGACGGTCCGTCCGCTTGACATCGATGCCGTCGTGGCCGCCGCTCACGAGACCGGCGCGATCTTGACGGCGGAAGAGCACTCCACCTTCGGCGGCCTCGGTTCGGCCATCGCCGAGTTCGTCGTGGCCGAAGCTCCCGTGCCGATGAAGATTCTCGGCGTTCCGGGCATCTTCGCGCCTACCGGATCGGCGGAATTCCTGCTTGACGAGTTCGGCATGTCCCCTGCCGCCATCGCCGAAGCGGCCGTTGCATTGATCGCACGGAAGCCTTCCCGCGCATGATCACGCGCGATTAGATTTTTCGTGCCGGGCGCGGCAATCCTCCTGCCGCGCCCACAATTCCTGCCTGCCGGAGCCGCCATGACGACTGCCATTCTCGCCATCGACCAGGGCACCACGAATTCCAAAGCCATGCTCGTTTCGACGACCGGGGAGATCCTTTCGCGTGGCGCATCTCCGGTCGGCATCGAACATCCGCAGCCTGGCTGGGTGGAGCAGAACCCGCTTCGCATCTGGGAATCGGTTCTGGAGGCGATTGCCGCGTGCCTGGAAACGGGACCTTGCGCCGACATTCTCGGGATCGCGATCTCCAATCAGCGCGAGTCGGTCACCGTCTGGGATGCCGTGACGGGCAAGCCGCTCGGCCCGGTGGTCAGCTGGCAATGCCGCCGCAGCGCGCCTGCTTGCGCCGAACTCACCGTCGCGGGCCATGCCGAACGCGTTCAGGCGCTCACGGGTCTCCCCATCGACCCAATGTTCCCCGGTCCCAAGATGAAGTGGCTGCTCGATCGCGTGCCGGCAGGACCCGAGGTCCGACTGGGCACGATCGACGCCTGGCTGATCCATTGCTTCACGGATGGCGCGATCCATGCCTGCGATGCCGCCAATGCAGCGCGCAGCCAGCTTTACGACCTCAACCACCAAGTCTGGAGCGACGAGCTTTGCGACTTGTTCGGCGTGACGAAGTCCGCCCTGCCCGAGGTGCGCGACAGCGCCGCCCGCTTCGGCGTGACGAAGAATGTGCCGGGGCTGAAGGACGGCATCCCGATCGCCTCAGCGATCGGCGACAGCCATGCCGCGCTTTTCGGCCATGGCGCCTTTAATCCCGGCGACGGCAAAGTGACCTTCGGCACCGGTTCGTCGGTCATGACGACTCTGCCTCGCTTCATCGCACCCCAGCAGGGCATCACGACCACGATCGCCTGGTCGATCGCCGGCCGGCCGACCTATGCCTTCGAGGGCAATATTCTCGTTTCGGCCGCAGCCCTCCCCTGGATGACCGAAATGCTCGGCCTTTCCGATGTCCAGGCCCTGATCGATCTCGCCGCCACCGCCGAGCCGGGAGGGCCGGGTTTCGTGCCGGCTTTCGTGGGTCTCGGTGCACCCTATTGGCAGGCCGATGCACGAGCACTGTTTTCCGGCATCACCTTTAACACGACACGCGCCCAGATGGCGCGTGCGGTCACGGATTCGATGGCCTTCCAGGTCCATGACGTCTTCAAGGCGATGTCCGCGCAATCGCCGACACCGCTCGGCCGTCTCTACGCGGATGGCGGGCCGAGCAAGAACACCTTCCTGATGCAATGCGTCGCCGATACTCTAAGCCACGTCATTATCCAATGCGACGCGCCTGAGGCCTCCGCTCTTGGCGCGGCCTATCTGGCGGGTCTCTCGCTGGGCGTCTGGCCCGATCTCGCCGCTGTTGCTTCCCTGCCGCGCGCCGGCAATCCCCTCCTCCCGCGCGCATGCGACGCCACAGATCGCCTTGTGATTTGGCAGGACGCAATCTACCGCTCGACCGTGCGAGGTCCGTCGATTATGAGTGAATAAAAATTCACTGCTGGAGGACCCCAATGGGACGGCTCAACGAGCTTCGACTGATCGCCCGCGTTGCCCAGATGTACCATATCGAAAGCAAGAGGCAGGCGGAGATCGCCGAGATCATGCACATGTCGCAGGCGACGGTTTCGCGCATGCTGAAGCGCGCCGAGCAGGAAGACATCGTGCGCACGACGGTCATCCCCCCGGCCGGCACCTTCGCGGATCTGGAAACCGCGCTGCGAGAGCGCTACGGCCTGACCGAAGCCATTGTCATAGACTGTTCGGAGGATCGCGATGGGGCGATCATGGCACGTATCGGCGAGGCGGCCGCCCATTTCCTCGAAGTCACTCTGAAGCAGGACGAGATTGTCGGCGTCTCGAGCTGGAGTCAGACCATTCTGCGCATGGTCGACAACATCCACCCGTTGAAGAACGCCAAGGCCAAGTACATCGTTCAGATCCTCGGCGGCATGGGCGACGCCTCGGTGCAGACCCATGCCACGCAACTGACCGCGCGCCTCGCAAGACTCACCGGCGGCGAGCCGAGACTGCTTCTCGTCCAGGGCATCACCTCCTCACGCGAGGCGAAACTCATCATGCTCGCCGACCCGGTCGTGCGCGAAACAATGGACCTCTTCGGCCGCCTTAGCCTTGCCATCGTCGGCATCGGCGCGGTGGAACCATCCGAGCTGCTCGCCCGCTCCGGCAACACCTTCTCCCGCCAGGAGATGGCGATGCTGCATGAGGCAGGGGCGGTTGGCGAGATTTCCTACCGGTTTTACGACAAGGGCGGAAAGCCGGTCGAAACTCCGCTCAACGACCGCGTAATCGGCATCTCGCTCGAAGACCTGCGCAGGACCGACCGCGTCATGGCGCTCGCGGGCGGAGAATCCAAAACTCAAGCCATCGCCGGCGCGCTTAAACTGGGCGTTATCGATGTGCTCGTCACCGACAAGTTCACAGCAGCTCGGCTCACGGCCTGATCCGGCGATCAGTCTTGGCCCGTTGCGCATATGGAGGAAAAAACCATGAGACGTTTCGCAGGCCAAACGGTTTTCGTCACCGGCGGCAACAAGGGAATCGGGCGCGGCATCGCCAAACGCTTTGCCGAAGAGGGAGCAAAGGTCGCCATCGCCGCAATCGAGAAGGATACGTCCGCGGCGGCCGAGACACTGGCTGAGGAGACCGGCACCGATGTGATCGGACTAACGCTGGATGTAACCGACGTCCGAGCGGTTCAGGAAGCCTATGGTGAAGCCGAGGCGAAGCTGGGCGCGGTATCCGTATCCGTCCAAAACGCAGGCGTCATCACCATCGCCAAGGTCGAAAACCTCACCGAGCGCGAGTGGGACCTCAATCTCGACGTGAACACCAAGGGCGTCTTCCTCTGCTGCCAGGAAGCCATTCGCCGCTTCCGCGCCAGCGGAACCAAAGGGCGACTCATCAACACCGCCTCCGGCCAAGCCCGCCAAGGCTTCATCTATACTCCGCACTACGCCGCCTCGAAATTCGGCGTGGTCGGCCTGACGCAGAGCCTTGCCAAAGAACTCGCTGGCGAGGGCATCACAGCCAACGCAATTTGCCCCGGTATCATTCACACCGAGATGTGGGATTACAATGACCGCGTCTGGGGTCAGATGCTCGGTGAGTACGGCCCCGGCGAACTGATGGCCGAGTGGGTCCGCGGCATCCCGATGGGGCGCGCCGGAACGCCTGCCGAAGTCGCAGCGCTGGTCGCATTCCTCGCCTCGGAAGATGCCGCCTACATCACAGGTCAGACGATCAACGTCGATGGCGGCTTGATCATGTCGTGACGTTGAGCCCATCCGATGGGATGACGGCGCGCGTCTGACGCGCGCTATCAGATCGTCGGAAAGCGAAGGCGCCGCCTGGTCACTCCGCGGCCGCCTGGCCGTGGCCGAAGCGTTTCTCGATATAATCGGCGACGAGAAGCTGAAAGTCCTCGGCGATCTTCGGTCCGCGCAGCGTCAGCGCCTTCTGCCCGTCGATAAAGACGGGTGCGGCCGGCATTTCGCCGGTTCCAGGAAGCGAGATACCGATATCGGCATGCTTGCTCTCGCCGGGGCCGTTGACGATGCAGCCCATCACGGCGACCTTCAGCGCCTCGACGCCCGGATATTTCTCACGCCAGACCGGCATGCTCGCACGGATATCCTCCTGGATCTTCTGGGCCAGTTCCTGGAACACGGTCGAGGTGGTGCGGCCGCAGCCCGGACAGGCCGCGACCACCGGAATGAACTGACGGAAGCCCATCACCTGCAGAAGCTCCTGCGCCACCTGCACCTCGCGCGTGCGGTCGCCGCCGGGTTCGGGCGTCAGGGAAATGCGGATGGTGTCGCCGATGCCCTGCTGCATCAGAATCCCGAGCGAGGCGGAAGAGGCGACGATGCCCTTGGTGCCCATGCCCGCCTCGGTGAGGCCGAGATGAAGCGCATGGTCGGAACGGGCGGCGAGCATCGCATAGACGGCGATCAGGTCCTGCACGCCCGAGACCTTGGCGGACAGGATGATGCGGTTGCGCGGCAGGCCCAGCTCCTCTGCAAGTTCCGCCGAGAGAAGCGCCGATTGCACGATCGTCTCGCGCATCACCTGCTGTGCCGTCAAAGGGGAGCCATTCGCCTGGTTCGCGTCCATCAGGCGCGTCAGCAGTTCCTGATCGAGCGAGCCCCAGTTCACCCCGATGCGCACCGGTTTGTCGTAGCGGATCGCCATCTCGATGATTTCGGCGAACTGCTTGTCCTTCTTGTCCTTGAAACCGACATTGCCGGGATTGATGCGGTATTTGGCAAGCGCCTCGGCACAGGCCGGATAATCGGCGAGCAGCTTGTGCCCGATATAATGAAAATCGCCGACGAGCGGCACGTCCATGCCGAGGCGCAGGAGCCGCTCGCGGATCTTCGGCACGGCCGCGGCGCTCTCGTCGCGATCGACCGTGATGCGCACCAGCTCCGAACCTGCCTTGTGGAGTGCGGCCACCTGCGCCACCGTCGCATCGATATCGGCCGTATCGGTGTTCGTCATCGACTGGACGACGACCGGAGCACCGCCACCGACGATCACGCCGCCGACATCGACGGCGACCGAGGCGCGGCGCGGCTGTGGCTCGAAATCGAAGGCAGAAGACATGAAGGCCTCTTCTTGGGTCCGTTGCTGCAGAGCGGAACGCGCACGGACCGCCCGATACTTTCACTTTTCAGGTGGCGAAGGAACGCCCGCTTGTCAACGGCAACATCACGCGCTGACGGCGAATTGATGGCAGCGGCTACGCGAGCAGTCGCTTGCGCCGGTCTGCGCCCCGCCCGAAGGACGATCACCCCTTGCCATGATCCGCATGAACGGCGTGATGCGAAAGCAGCAGCACCACGATGAACAGCACGGGGACACAGGCGAAGATGATCGCGAAGCCGCTGTGTTCCGCGATGAAGCCGATCAATGAGGGCGCAAACAGCATGCCGGAATAGCCCATGGTGGTCGCGACCGACAGCCCGATGCCCGGCTGCAGACCCGGCATATTGCCGGCGGCCGAAAAGGCGATCGGCACCATGTTGGAAATGCCGATGCCTGCAAGCGCAAAACCGAGGATCGCGAGAACGGCATTGGGAGCGAGACCGGCCAGCACCATGCCGACGAGAGCGGTCACGGTGCAGATGCGCAGGGTCAGAGTGGCGCCGAGCCGGTCGCGCACGTGATCGCCGGCAAAGCGCATCGCCGCCATGGTCGCCGAGAAGGCCGCAAAACCGAAGCCTGAAAGCTCGACGGAGGCGCCGAGTTCATCCTTCAGATAAAGTGCACCCCAGTCGAGAACGGCACCCTCGGGCACCATCGAGAAAAGCGCCATGATGCCGATCAGCCAGGGCAGCGGTGTCATCGGCAGCCTGAGCTTCTCTTTGGTTGCCGCAGGATGCGGTCGGTCGGCAAGGATCATCGGCCAGGCAACCGCGAGTATCGCAAGGCACAGACAGGTGACGACGATCGCATGCGGCAGCACGCCGAAGCGGGCCATCAGAAAGCCGCCGATCCCGGCGCCGATCAGCCCGCCGAGGCTCCAATAGGCATGGCACGAGGACATGATTGCACGGCGCATCGACTTCTCTACCTCGACGGCATTGGCATTCATGGCCACATCCATCGCGCCGACGAAGCCGCCGAGCAGGAACATGCCGAGTGCTGCCGTCCACAGATTCGGCAGAAGCGTCAGAAGGAGAAGCAGCGGTGAAAGGATGATCGCCGTGACCTTGACCACCTTCTGCGAGCCGAGACGGGCGATGAAGCCGCCGGCAATCGGCATCAGCACCAGCGAGCCGATGCCGAAACCGAGGATGAGAAGGCCCAGAACGCTCTCGCCGATGCCGAGGCGTTCCTTGAACTCCGGGATTTTCGGCGCCCAGCTTCCGGTGACGAAGCCGTTCATCAGAAACAGGAGAGACACGGCTAGCCGGTTTTTCGACATATAGCCCTGCCGGCCAACGGCTTTCTGGGCGGAATCTGTACGCTGATCCATGGGTTAACCTTCCGCTGCCGGATCGTCCGGCTCAATTGGTGATTTCGATGAGATTGCCGTCGGGATCGCGGATCACCGGATGGGCTCCTTCGCGAGAACGACGTTCGCCCCCCGCGCCGTGAAGGCCGCGACATGGGCTTCCGGCGCATCCGCCTCGAGAACGAGCGTGGAGGCACCGTCTATGGCGACCACCGGATGCGGCGCAGCGGTACCGAGCTTGTCGGTCGTGACGGCCGCAAGCAGGGCGCGGCTCCTGGAAGCGATCAGCCGCTTGAATTCCGCATCCTCGAAGTGGAACGCGGTCAGCCCTGCTTCGGCATCCGCACCGCAGGTTCCGAGTATCGCGAGATCGGGCCGCAAGAGCTCGGCATCGCGCTGCGCCCGCGCACCGACCGCCGCGCCGACAGCGCGGTTCAGCGGCCCGCCCACCAGAATGACTTCGATGCCCGGCTTCTCCATCAAGGCCGCCGCGACCGGCGGCGTATTGGTGATGATCGTCGCGGGGAGGTCCGGTCCGATCGCCTGCGCAATCGCCAGATTGGCGGAGCCGGCGTCGAGGAACACGGTCATGCGCGGCCTCAGAAAGGCGACCGCAGCCCGCGCCAGCGCCGCCTTCCGTTCGGGCGCGCGCGATATCCGGGCCACGAGCGAGCCCGCGTCGGGCGCAACCGGCAACGCTCCCCCATAGACGCGCTCGCAAAGACCGGCGGCGGCCATTTCGCGCAGGTCGCGGCGGATCGTGTCTTCCGACACGCCGAATTCGCGCGCGAGATCGGCCGCAAGCACCCGGCCCTCGGTTCTGAGCCTTTCCTGGATCAGACTCTTTCTCTCTCGCAGCAGCAGATCGATGGACATCCTGAAACCGTGCATAATCGTGCATGAATCGATGGAAACGTGATTATCACTCCCAACCACGGCTTTCAATCCCGCCTGCCGCAAAACCGCAGGCACGCAGCGGAACATTTCACGCCGCAGCGTTTTCGGGGGGAATCGGCCATCTGAGGAAAAATCTTCATCGAAACCGTTCGGAATTGGTCTTTTATACGCTTGGAAACTGGCGGGTTTATGCGAAATTCGCTGCAATCCGGATGACGGCCGGAGAACCAGAACTGGAAAACAACCATGAAACTCCTTCCGATGCTTTTTGCTGCCGCCCTCCTGCAACTCGCCGCCTTCGTTCCCGCTGAGGCGGGGCAGAACCTGGACGAGGTCAAGTCCGCAGGCGTGCTGAAGATCGGCACCGAGGGCACTTACGCCCCCTTCACCTATCATGACGCGAGCGGCGCTCTCGTCGGCTTCGACGTCGAGATCGGCCAGGAAGTCGCCAAGCGCCTCGGCGTCAAGCCGGAATTCCTGGAAGGCAAGTGGGATGGCCTGATCGCCGGCCTCGACGCAAACCGTTACGACGCGGTCATCAACCAGGTCGGCATCACCGAGGAACGCAAGAAGAAATACGACTTCTCCGAACCCTATATCGCCTCCAAGGCGGTGCTGATCGTCCGCGGCGACGACGAGGAGATCAAGGACTTCGCCGACCTGAAGGGCAAGAAGTCGGCACAGTCGCTGACCAGCAACTTCGGCAAGCTCGCGCAAGCCTCGGGCGCAGAGCTCGTCGGAACCGACGGTTTCGACCAGTCGATCCAGCTCGTGCTGACGGGCCGGGCCGACGCGACCATCAATGACAGCCTTTCCTTCCTCGACTTCAAGAAGCAGAAGCCGGATGCGAATGTGAAGATCGCCGCCGAAAAGCCCGATGCCGATTATTCGGGCATCATCATCCGCAAGGGCGAGCCGGAGCTGCTCGAAGCGATCAACAAGGCGCTGGCCGAGATCAAGGCCGACGGCACCTATGAGAAGATCTCGCAGAAATATTTCGGCGCCGACGTTTCGAAATAGGGCCTGCGGAAGCGCGACCGGTCGAACAACCGCCCCCGCTCTTCAAGTTGCACGGATGTGGGCTTCACACCTTTCCCCATCCTGCTTATGAATCGCGATCCGTCCCGGCATCCGGGACGGATCGCGTGTTTTGAAAGGTTCTCCCTTGCCCCACTGGCTTCAACTGATGGCGGATTCGTTGCCGGCCCTGCTCTGGGCGGGGCTGATCTTCACGATCCCGCTAACGCTCCTCTCCTTCACCCTCGGCCTGGCTCTCGGCCTTGTCACCGCCGTCGTCCGGCTGTTTGCTCCGGCTCCTTTCGCGGCCGTGGCCCGGTTTTATGTGTGGGTGATCCGCGGCACGCCGCTGCTCGTGCAGCTCTTCGTCATCTTCTACGGCCTGCCGAGCATGGGCATACTGCTCGACGCCTTTCCCGCAGCGCTGATCGGCTTCACGCTCAATATCGGCGCCTACAGTTCCGAAATCATCCGCGCGGTGATCTCGTCGGTTCCGAGGGGGCAGTGGGAAGCGGCCTATTCGATCGGCATGAGCTGGAGCCAGGCGATGCGCCGGACGATCCTTCCGCAGGCGGGCCGCGTCGCCGTTCCGCCGCTGTCGAACACCTTCATCTCGCTCGTCAAGGACACCTCGCTCGCCGCCGCGATCACGGTGCCGGAGCTATTCCAGACGGCGCAGCGCATCGTCGCCACCAGTTATGAACCCTTGATCCTCTACATCGAAGCCGCCCTGATCTATCTTGTCATGAGTTCCGTCCTTTCGGCGCTGCAGGGGAAACTGGAGCAGCGCTTCGCCCGCTATGGCGGCTTCCTGGAGGCGCGCGCATGATCGAGCTCTTCCACATCGTCAAGCGCTTCGGCACCAACACCGTGCTGAACGACATCAGCGTCTCGCTCGCGGAAGGCAGCGTGACTGCGCTCGTCGGACCGTCCGGCGGCGGCAAGAGCACGCTGCTGCGCTGCGTCAACCTGTTGGAGATCCCGACGGCGGGGGCAATCCGCCTCGGCGACGACCGGCTCGAATTCGCGGAAGGCCGGAAGGTCGGCTGGCAGGCGATCCAGAGACTGCGCCGTCAGACGGGAATGGTGTTCCAGAACTTCCAGCTTTTCCCGCACCAGACGGCGATCGGCAATGTGATGGAAGGCCTCGTCACCGTCCTCAAGTGGCCGGCCGACCGGGCCCGCACCCGGGCGCTCGAGCTGCTGGAGAAGGTCGGAATGGCGCATAAGGCGGATGCCTGGCCGGCCACGCTATCCGGCGGCCAGCAGCAACGCGTCGCGATCGCCCGGGCACTTGCTCCCTCGCCGCGCGTGCTCCTTTGCGACGAGCCGACCTCGGCGCTGGATCCGGAACTGGCGGAAGAAGTGGTGGAGGTCCTGAGCCGCCTTGCGCGGGAAGGCACCACGATGATCATGGCGACCCACGACCTTCGCCTCGCCTCCCGCGTCGCCGATCACGTCGTCTTCCTGGATGGCGGCGTCGTCGTCGAAAGCGGTCCCCCGCGCAAGATCTTCTCGACGCCGGAGCGCGAGCGGACGAAGCGATTCATCGCCTCCCTGAGCGCGCCGATGAGCTATGACATTTGAGGCATCGGGCGGTGCTTAACCCCCGAACACGACCAGCAGATCTTTCGCATCGATCTGATCGCCGGCCCTTACCAGCACCTCGGAAATCACGCCGTCCTTCTCGGCATGAAGCGCCGTCTCCATCTTCATCGCCTCGATGGAGAGCAGCACGTCGCCGGCCTTGACCGATTGGCCGGAGACCACCGCGACGGTCGAGATCACGCCCGGCATCGGCGCGCCGAGATGGGCGGCGTTGCCGGCTTCCGCCTTGCGGCGGACGGCGGCCGAGGCGCCGCGATTGCGGTCGGGTACCTTGATGGACCGCGGCTGACCGTTCATTTCGAAGAACATCTTGACCATGCCCTTCTCGTCGATCTCGCCCTGCGCCTGATTGAGGATGACGAGCGTCTTGCCCTTTTCGATGTCGGCGAAGAGTTCCTCACCCGGCGCCATGCCGTAGAAATAGGCGGGCGTCGGCAGCACGCTGACCGGGCCGTAGGTTTCGCAGGCTACCGCATAATCGGTGAAGACCTTCGGATACATGAGGTAGGAGGCGAACTCGAAATCGGTCACCTCACGGCCGAGCTTCTCCTCGATGCCCTTGCGCTCGGCGTCGAGATCCGCGTCTTCGAGAAGCGAGCCCGGACGCGCGTCATAGGGCTCTTCGCCCTTGAGCGCCTTCTTCTGCAGCGCCTCCGGCCAGCCGCCCGGCGGTTGGCCGAGATCGCCCTTGAGCATGGAGACGACCGATTCCGGGAAGGCGATGTCCTTGCCCGGATTCTCGACATCGGCGACCGTCAGATCCTGGGAGACCATCATCAGCGCCATGTCGCCGACGACCTTGGAAGACGGCGTCACCTTGACGATATCGCCGAACATCCGGTTGGCGTCGGCATAGGCCTGCGCCACCTCGTGCCAGCGGGTCTCGAGGCCGAGCGAGCGGGCCTGCTCCTTCAGATTGGTGAACTGGCCGCCCGGCATCTCGTGCAGATAGACTTCCGAAGCCGGTCCCTTGAGGTCGCTTTCGAAGGCCGCATATTGATGGCGTACCGCCTCCCAATAGAAGGAGATGCGGCGGATCCATTCCGGATCGAGGCCCGGGTCGCGCTCCGAGCCGGACAGCGCCTCGACGATCGAGCCGAGGCAGGGCTGAGAGGTGTTGCCGGAGAGCGCGTCCATCGCCGCATCGACGATGTCGACGCCGGATTCGACCGCCGCGAGCACGGTGGCCGCGGCAATGCCCGAAGTGTCGTGGGTGTGGAAATGGATCGGCAGATCGGTCGCTTCCTTCAGCGCCTTGAACAGCACCCGGGCGGCGGCCGGCTTCAATAGCCCGGCCATGTCCTTGACGGCGATGATATGGGCGCCGGCCTTTTCCAGTTCGGCGGCGAGCGCCGTGTAGTATTTCAGGTCGTATTTCGGCCGGGCGGAATTGAGGATGTCGCCGGTATAGCAGATCGCCGCCTCGCAGATCCTGTCCTCCTCGGCCACCGCATCCATCGCGACGCGCATGTTCTCGACCCAGTTCAGGCAGTCGAAGACGCGGAAGACGTCGATGCCGCCTTTCGCGGCCTGGCGGACGAAATATTTGACGACATTGTCCGGATAGTTCTTGTAGCCGACGCCGTTGGCGCCGCGCAGAAGCATCTGCAGGAGCAGGTTCGGCGCACCCTCGCGCACCATCGCCAGCCGCTCCCACGGGTCCTCTGTCAGGAAGCGCATCGAGACGTCGAAGGTCGCGCCGCCCCAGCATTCGAGCGAGAAGAGGCTCGGCAGCGCCCGCGCATAGGTGCCGGCGATGCGGGCGATATCGTAGGTGCGCATGCGTGTGGCGAGCAGCGACTGGTGGCCGTCACGCATCGTGGTGTCGGTGATCAGCACCTCCGGCTGCGCCTTCACCCATTCGGCGAATTTCTTCGGACCGAGCTGATCGAGGCGCTGCTTCGTACCGGGCTTCACCTCGCCGCCGATGAACGGCACGACCGGCGCGGCGATATCGTCGGAGGGCTTCGGCCGGCCCTTGACTTCCGGATGGCCGTTGACGGTGACGTCGGCGAGATAGGTGAGAAGCTTGGTGGCGCGGTCCTGGCGCTTGACCTGCTGGAACAATTCCGGCGTCGTGTCGATGAAGCGCGTCGTATAGCTGTTGTCCTGGAACTTCGGGTGGCTGATGATAGCCTCGAGGAAGGTGAGGTTGGTCGCCACGCCGCGGATGCGGAATTCTCTCAGCGCACGGATCATCCGCTGGATCGCTTCGCCCGGGTTCGGCGCCCAGGCAGTGACCTTCTCGAGCAGCGGATCGTAGTAACGGGTGATCACCGCCCCGGAATAGGCCGTGCCGCCGTCGAGGCGGATGCCGAAGCCGGTGGCGCCGCGATAGGCGGTGATGCGGCCATAATCCGGAATGAAGTTCTGCTCCGGGTCTTCCGTCGTGATACGGCACTGCAGCGCATGGCCGTTGAGGCGGATGTCCTCCTGGCGCGGCACGCCCGATTCCGCCGCACCGATGGCGAAGCCGTCGAGAATGTGGATCTGCGCCTTGACGATGTCGATGCCGGTGACGACCTCGGTGACCGTGTGCTCGACCTGGATGCGCGGATTGACCTCGATGAAGTAGAACTTGCCGGTGTCGGAATCCATCAGATACTCGACGGTGCCGGCGCCGACATAGTTGGTCGCCCGGGCGATCTTCAGCGAATAATCCGCGAGTTCCTGGCGCTGCGCATCATCGAGATAGGGCGCCGGCGCCCGCTCCACGACCTTCTGGTTGCGACGCTGGATCGAGCAGTCGCGCTCGAAAAGGTGGACGACGTTGCCGTGCGTGTCGCCGAGGACCTGGCTTTCGACGTGACGGGCGCGCTCGACCAGCTTTTCGAGATAGACCTCGTCCTTGCCGAAGGCGGCCTTGGCCTCGCGCTTGGCCTCGGTCACCTCGCGGATCAGGTCCTTGGGGTCGCGGATCGCCCGCATGCCGCGGCCGCCGCCGCCCCAGGACGCCTTGAGCATGACCGGATAGCCGATCTCCTCGGCCAGTCGCTTGATCTCTTCCGGATCGTCCGGCAGAGGCTCGGTCGCCGGTACGACCGGCACGCCGATCGAGATCGCCAGGTTGCGGGCCGCGACCTTGTTACCGAGCTGGCGCATCGTCTCCGGCTTGGGGCCGATGAAGGTGATGCCGTTCTGAGCGCAGGCTTCGGCGAATTCCGGGCTTTCGGAGAGCAGGCCATAGCCCGGGTGTATGGCGTCGGCGCCGGACAGCTTGGCGACGCGGATCACCTCGTCGATCGACAGGTAGCTCTCGATCGGGCCGAGGTCGCGGGGAAGGTGCGGCCCGCGCCCGACCTGATAACTCTCGTCCGCCTTGAAGCGGTGCAGCGCCAGCTTATCCTCCTCAGCCCATATCGCGACCGTTTTAAGCCCCAGCTCATTGGCCGCGCGGAAGACGCGGATGGCGATTTCGGAACGGTTGGCAACAAGGATCTTGGAAATGGACAAGTCGGACTCCTCATAGACTTGGACACGCGGGAATGCTGCACCCGCGAAAAGAACTATTAGCGAGTCAAGGAATGAAGCGCAATTTCAGATGCGACACGAATGCTGACCCATTCGGTCAGGAGCGCGGGTCGTCAGGAGATCAGTCCCAGGCGGAAGGCGATCGCCACGACGTGATGCCGGTTCTTCGCCTTCAACTTTTCCTGGATGCCGTTCATGTACCAGTCGACCGTGTGGCTGGAAATGTCGAGGACCTTGCCGATGTCGTTCGATGTCATGCCGTCGGCGAGATAGTGGAGCGCCTCCATTTCGCGCCGCGTCATCTGGACTTCGACGCGCGAGACGAGTTCCGCCATGATCTCCGGATCGGTGAGTTCGAGCAGCTTCCAGAACAGCCGCTTGGCGATGGCGTCGAAAAGGCTCAACTCCACCGGGCTCAGGTCGACCACCCGGCCGCCCACGGTCAGGTTGCCCATGAGCCCGCGCCGGCCGTGCACCGGAAAGATATAGCCGTCGAAGAGGCCGTGATTGCGGGCCTCGACCATCATGCTTTCCATGCGCTTGCGGTGCGGGTCCGAGCGGAAGGCCACGAGCGTGTCGCGCCAGCGGAAGCCGCGCTGGGCATGCCCGAGGAAGCGGATAGTCGGATCAATGACGACGTATTTCTTGCGGATGTAGATCTGCGGCCAGCCCTCCGGCCAGCGTCCGGCCAGAAGAAGTCTCAGCGGATTCTCGTGCGGTTTCGGCTGACGCACGATGCCGTAGAAGTCGAAACCGCACCGGTCGAGCAGCCGCTCGAACTCAGGCAGGATCTCCTCGCGCGTCTTCATCTCTTCCAGTAGCGCCAGAAACTGTACGAGCAACGTAATATTCATAGAGCATCCTCGAATCAAAAACGCGCCGCGCAACCCGCCAGGCCATATGAATACGCCGTTCAGAAGCCATTCATGTTGCAACCGCGATAATTCTTCATATCACGCCCGGTCTTGCAGGAAACCTGCAAAAACTCGGAGTCGAGGCATCAAGATAGCCAACGATGGATCATCCCGCCAACCCTCCCATGGTATCGGATGATCCTTCTCGCTGATCCGCCCCGTCTACCGCGTTTTTTGGGAAGAACGCAAAGGCCGTCACCCGCGGCTTTGCCGGCACGCAAGGTGGATGAAAATCATCTTGCCGTCGGTTCAAGACGCAACGCATCGCCGCATCGTGCCGTTGCGGCGCCAATTCCGATACCCGAAAGGGGTGAGACAGTGTCCTTGTTTCAGGTGTATGCAAGAGCGCTTCAGTATCTTGCTGTCCACAAGTTTCGCGTCGGGGCGATCGTCATAGCCAATATCGTCCTGGCTGCCATCACCATTGCGGAGCCGATTCTGTTCGGCCGAATCATCGACGCGATCTCCTCACAGAAGGACGTCGCGCCGATGCTGCTCCTGTGGGCGGGCTTCGGCGTCTTCAATACGATCGCCTTCGTGCTCGTTTCCCGCGAGGCGGACCGTCTCGCCCACGGTCGCCGCGCTTCGCTCCTGACCGAAGCCTTCGGCCGGATCGTCTCGATGCCTCTCTCCTGGCACAGCCAGCGCGGCACTTCGAACGCGCTGCACACGCTCCTGCGAGCCTGCGAGACGCTCTTCGGTCTCTGGCTCGAATTCATGCGGCAGCATCTGGCGACGGCAGTGGCGCTCGTGCTTCTCATTCCGACCGCCTTTGCCATGGACGTCCGTCTGTCGCTCATCCTCGTCGTGCTCGGTGCTGCCTATGTGATGATCAGCAAGGTCGTGATGAGCCGCACGAAGGAGGGTCAGGCTGCCGTCGAGGGACATTACCACACGGTCTTCTCGCACGTGTCCGACTCGATCAGCAACGTTTCGGTGGTTCACAGCTACAACCGCATCGAAGCTGAAACGCGCGAGCTGAAGAAGTTCACGCAGCGCCTGCTGTCGGCCCAGTATCCGGTGCTCGACTGGTGGGCTCTGGCGAGCGGCCTCAACCGTATTGCCTCGACCATCTCGATGATGGCGATCCTCGTCATCGGCACCGTTCTGGTGCAGCGCGGCGAGCTCGGCGTCGGCGAGGTGATCGCTTTCATCGGCTTCGCCAATCTGCTGATCGGCCGCCTCGACCAGATGAAGGCCTTCGCCACCCAGATCTTCGAAGCGCGCGCCAAACTCGAAGATTTCTTCCAGCTCGAGGATTCCGTGCAGGACCGCGAGGAGCCGTCCGATGCCGGGGAACTGAAGGGTGTCGTCGGCGAGGTCGAATTCAAGGACATTTCCTTCGACTTCGCAAACTCCGCCCAAGGCGTGCGCAACGTCTCGTTCAAGGCCAGGGCCGGCCAGACGATCGCCATCGTCGGCCCGACCGGTGCCGGGAAGACTACGCTCGTCAACCTCCTGCAGCGGGTCCACGAGCCGAAGCACGGCCAGATCCTGATCGACGGCGTGGACATCGCGACCGTCACCCGCAAATCGCTGCGCCGGTCGATCGCCACGGTCTTCCAGGATGCCGGCCTCATGAACCGCTCGATCGGCGAAAATATCCGCCTCGGCCGTGACGACGCCTCTTTGGACGAGGTGATGGCAGCCGCCGAGGCCGCCGCCGCGAGCGACTTCATCGAGGACCGCCTCAATGGCTACGACACGGTCGTCGGCGAACGCGGCAACCGGCTGTCGGGCGGCGAACGCCAGCGCGTCGCGATTGCCCGCGCGATCCTGAAGAACGCGCCGATCCTGGTGCTCGATGAGGCGACCAGCGCGCTCGACGTCGAGACCGAGGCCCGCGTCAAGGATGCCATCGACGCCTTGCGCAAGGACCGGACGACCTTCATCATCGCCCACCGCCTGTCGACGGTGCGGGAAGCCGATCTGGTCATCTTCATGGATCAGGGCCGGATCGTGGAAATGGGCGGCTTCCACGAACTCAGCCAGAGCAACGGCCGCTTCGCGGCACTGCTTCGCGCCAGCGGTATCCTCACGGACGAGGATGTCCGCAAGAGCCTTACGGCGGCGTGATCGCCTCACCGCTCACCGGATCTACAACGAAATCCCCCGGATTCCGGGGCATTTCTATGTGACCGGGAAGGTCGCGACATCCGCGAGCGTCATGAGCGCCAGGGCAAATCATCGAACGGTTGTGCGGTCTGTGATGACCGCCGCCGCGCCGGGAGGGGGCGACTCTCCTCCCGGCGTGCGGATAAGGGTCCCTCACGCCGCCTTCAGCGGCGGCGCCACGGAGACCTCCTTCAGCCATTCGAGGTAATAGGCATAGGCGAAGTGCAGGCCGATGCCGCCGATGACGAAGATCGTGCCGATGATCCGGTCCCGGTCGGTGACGAGAAGCAGCACCTGGCCCGCCATTGCGAGGATCGTCCCGAAAATGAAGACGGCAAGCGAATGGCGCCCGATCATCACCAGGGGGTGGTTGCTTCCGACCCGCGTCAGCCGGCTGAAGACGGGGACGGTTGCGAGAATATAGGCAAGCGCCAGCACATGCAGCAGCCGCGTCAGCGACAGGAAGGTCTTGTCGAAGCCCGTCAGCACCGCAGGCAGGCCGAAGGAGAGATCGATGTTCCACCAGGAAAACAGCACCCAGAAGGCGGAAATCGCGAGATAGGCGACGGAAAGGCCGAGAAGCCAGGGGCTCCGCGGGAGACTCCCGCCCCGCCGCACATGGCTCATGCACAGAATGCCGATCACGAACAGGAACTGCCAGGACCAGGGATTGAGGAACCAGTAGCCGTCGTCGAGAAAGTTATAGGGCACCATTTTGAAGCAGCCGGCAGCGAGCCAGAGCGTCGCGGAAAACGCGAACAGCAATCGGGGGCGCACGGCATTCAGCCACAGAAACCCGGGCAGCAGCAGGAACAGCACCGCATACATCGACAGAATGTTGTTGTAGCCGAGCTGGTGCCCGAGCAGCACCATGGCGACGATCCCTTGCTCCGTCTGCTCGACGATCGGCCGGATGTTGATCTCGCCGATCAACTCCTGACGGCCGAAATAGAGAGCGCCGCCGGCGAAGATCGCAAGCGTCACCACGCTCGTCATGATGTGCGCGACATAGAGCGCCAGGGCGCGCCGCCATATCTTCAGCGTGAGGGCGAGCCGGCCGCCGGCCAGGAACTTGCCGGAATAGGCCGCCCCCACCGACAGGCCGGAAATCAGCACGAAGGCCTCCGCCGAATCGGAAAAGCCGAAGTTCTTGTGGGTCAGATATTCGAGATACTGGCCCGGTACATGGTTGACGAAGATGGTCAGCAGGCAAAGTGCCCGAAAAACGTCGAGGCGTGTGTCGCGCCCGGTCGGCATCGGAGGGGCGACCCCTCTCTGATCGTTGCCGCCCTCAAAGGTCTTCTGCAGCATGCGCGTTGATATCCGGGATTTGGCGCCCCGCCCCACCCCTGTTGAAACCGGCGCCGCCGTGCCGCCCCGATGCGGGCGGCGCCGACGCCATGAATGAATGGCGAACCTGACACGGCAAAGAAAAGCCGGCCTTGCCTCCGAGCGGGACGAGGAAATGTGTGTACCGTTTTGCGCCCTGCATTCCGCTCGACTTGTTGGATCGGATCACGATTGCTTTGGGTCGTTCGATCCAAGTCATCGTGATCCAGGAAAACAAAGCCGGTTCAGCTCGTGCTTCAAGCCGGCAGCTACAGCAAAACCCCTTCATGCGCGTTTTCTGTGACACTATTATTTACGCTTACGACCGGTTCGCCACTTTTTGGATCGCGGCTGACGGAAATCCGGTGCGTGGTGCCGTTCACGCGCACTTCGGCCGAATAGCCCGGCCATTCGGAGGGTAGGACGGGCCGGATCAAGAGCTTGTCGCCCCGCTTGCGGATGCCGAGAATCCCCTCGACACCGGCGCGGTAGAGCCAGCCGGCGGAGCCCGTGTACCAGGTCCAGCCGCCGCGGCCGGCAAGCGCGCCTTCTCCATAGATATCGGCAGCAACCACATAGGGCTCGACACGATAATGCTCGGCGTCCTCCTGGCTGAGAGCATGCGACACGGGGTTGAGCATGCTGAAGGTGCGCCAGGCCTCTTCCGCCCGCTCCTGGGCGGCGAATGCCAGCACCACCCAGGTGGCCGCGTGGGTATATTGCCCGCCATTCTCCCGCACGCCCGGGGGATAGGCCTTGATGTAGCCCGGGTCCTGCTTCGTCGTCTCGAGCGGCGGCGTGAACAGCCGGATGATGCGCTTTTCGGGATCTACGAGCTCCGCCATCACCGCGTCCATCGCGCGCAGCGAGCGCTCCTTGTCGCCCTCTCCCGAAAGCGTGCTCCAGGATTGCGCGATCGAATCGATGCGGCACTCGCCGTTCTCCGCCGATCCGAGCGGCGTGCCGTCGTCGTAATAGCCGCGGCGATAGTAATCGCCGTCCCAGCCTGCCTGTTCGAGCGCATCCTTCAGTGCTTCCAGATGCCGCTCCCATAGGGCCAGGCGCGGCTTGTCCTTGCGGGCACGGGCATAGGGCAGGAACGCGCGCAGGGTGCCTGCCAGGAACCAGCCGAGCCAGACGCTCGTGCCCTTTCCGGCCTCCCCGACACGGTTCATGCCGTCGTTCCAGTCGCCGCCGAGAATGAGCGGCAGACCGTTGGCGCCGGTCCGGCGAATGGCGAGATCGACCGCACGGGCGCAATGCTCGTAGACGTCGCCCACCTCGTCGGCCACATCCGGCTTGTAGAAGCTGTCGTGCTGGCCTTCTTCCAGAGCCGGCCCGGTGATGAAAGGAACTTTCTCCTTGAGGATGTCTTCCTCGCCGGTGACGGCGCAATAATGCGCAACCGCATGAGCGAGCCAGACCACGTCGTCCGAGATCATCGTGCGGACGCCCGCGTCCGTGCCGGGCAGCCACCAATGCTGCACGTCGCCTTCGACGAACTGCCGCGCCGCGGCATTGAGGATCTGCGCACGGGCAAGCGCCGGCCGATGGATGAGGAAGGCAAGCGTATCCTGCAGCTGATCGCGGAAACCGAAGGCACCGCTTGCCTGGTAGAAGGCCGAGCGTGCCATGATCCGGCAGCCGAGCGCCTGGTAGGGAAGCCAGTGGTTGATCATGTGGTTGAAGGCGCGATCGGGCGTCTCCACCTTCACGACTCCGGTGAAATCACCCCAGAACGCCTTCGCCGCCTCGAGCGCAACGTCGAAACTGTCCGCCCTGAGTTCCTCCAGCACCGCCCGCACCTGATCGGAATTGTCGGCATCACCGAGGAAGAAGGTGACCTGTCGCTCCACGCCCGCCTCGATCGTCAGATCCGTCGCGAGCGCCGCGCAGGCATCCCCGTCCACATCCGTCGATCCGGTGAGCTCGGCGCCGGCGATCACTGCCTGCGGGGCGAGGATTCCTCCGGCCCGGCCAAGGAATTCCCGCCGGCTCGCCGTATAGCCGGCGATATCTCCGTCGCTGGCGAAGAACGCGCACCGGCCCGGATAGTCGATGCTGTAGGGATTGGTGGCGACGAGCGTCTTCGCGCTTTCGTCCCACTCGCTGAGGACGAAGGGCGCGGTACGGCTGCGATTGTTGCCGAGCACCCATTCCGCGTAGCCGTAGATGCGCAACTTGCGAGCGGCCGAACTGCGGTTGCGGATCGTCAGCCGGACGAGCTTGGCCGGAAGGCTCCTGTGGACCGTATGCATGGCCTCGATCTCAAGCTCGTCCTGCGTGCTGAGAAAGCGCGAATAGCCGAGGCCGTGACGGGTCTCGAACCGGGCGGACTTGCGTCGCGACAGTGCGGCATAGGGCGTCAGCACCGCGCCGCTTGCCATGTCGCGCACGAAGATCGCCTCGCCCGGACGATTGACGACCGCGTCGTTGGTCCAGGGCGTCAACTGATAGTCGCGCGAATTGCGGCTCCAGGAGAAGGCCGCACCTTCGGCGGAGATATGGAAGCCGAATTGCTCGTTGGAGATGACGTTGATCCAGGGTTGCGGCGTCGCCTCGCCTCCGCGCAGCCGCACGGCATATTCGCGGCCGTCCTCGGCAAAGCCGCCGAAACCGTTCCAGTAATCCAGGTCGCCGCCGTCGAGTTCGACCGCCACCGGCTCGTCGGTCTCCCGTATCACCGGCAGCAGCATCTCGGCGCCCTCCTCCTTCTTTTCGGAAGGTTTGGAGTAGAGCGATGTGGCGCGGGCTATCTGATCCGAGATCGTGCCGTTGCGGGCATGGAAGACGGCCCGCGATGCCGAGATCAGCGTTGACCAGGTTTCCGGTTCCATCAGGTCCCGGCGCACCGCAAAGATGTGCTGGCGCGGGCCGTCCGAAAGGCCGCGAAGCCTCAAATTCTCGCACATGGAGTCGAGCGTGTGCTGCAGATCCTGCGCATAGGAGGAGGCGCGCTCGTTGACCACCACCAGATCGGCGGTGATGCCGCGAGCTCTCAGATATTCCTGCGCCCGCAAGGCCTCGCGGGCGATGCCCAGATCGCCGTCGTCGTTGATCCTGAGGCAGAAGATCGGGAAATCGCCGGAGATCGCCAGCGGCCACAGCGCCGATTGCGAGGCAAGCCCGGTCTTGACGGTCTCCGCGTCGGCGCGAAGGTGCATATCCGGATAGACGAGATAGCGGCCGAGCATCTGGAAGCTCGCGGCCTCCTTCGAGGTGATCCCGACATGGCGCATCTGCACCTGGCTGCGGGTCCAGGCATGGATGAGCTCGTGATTGAAGGTTTCCGGATGCCGGTAACGGTCGATCGCCCGATCGACGCCTTCCCTGTCCGGGGCGGCGATCGTCCAGAAGATGACGCTCACCTTCTTGCCCGCCGGCACGCGTACGACGCGACGGAGCGACACGATCGGATCGAGCGTGAAGCCGTCGGTACCGGAAAGCGTGGCGCCCGGGTCGAATGCGGCCGCCTCGGCAATCGTGCGGCCCTGGCCGAGGAAGCGCCGGCGATCGGTCTCCGCCTGCGTGTGGCGCTCGCTGCCGGCATTGTCGGTGACGAGATGGGCGACCTCGATGTCCGGATCGCCGGGGCTGCGCTTGTTGCGCGAGACCCATATCACGTCTCCGTGACGGCTGATCTCGGTGCGGATGAACATCTTCGAGAAGGTCGGGTGCGAGCTGTCGGCATCGTCCATGGCAAGCACGGGCTCGGCATAAGACGTCACCTCGATGAACCGGTCTTCCGTACCCGTGTTGAGCAGGATAACCCGACGGCCTTCGGCATCGTGCTCGGTGGCGACGATGCATTCCACCTCGCTTGTCAGATCGCCGACGGTCTTGACGTATTCGGCCTTGTCGTCGCCGAAGCGGGTAACGGTCTTTTCGCCCGGCGCACGCCGGGGTTCGGCCGTCGCCGACCACCAGTCGCCCGTCACCGTGTCGCGAAGGAAGATGAAGGTCCCCGTCCTGTCCTCGACCGGGTCCGGAGTCCATCTCGTGACCGCCTGGCCGTTCCAGCGGGCATAGCCCGCCCCTGTCGCCGTCAGCATGACGGAGTAGTGACCGTTCGACAGCAGAACCGTCTCGCGATCCTGGTTGATCGGGTCTTCGACGACGCGGACTTCGGGGCGCAGGAGATCGGCCTGGCCCTTGCCCAGCGCTTCCGGCTCGCGCTTGGCGGCCATGACCGGGATGTCGCGCGGCGCCTTCTCCTGCAGGAGGAGTTCGGCGGCCTCGATGACGGGGTCGGCATGGAACCACTCGCGTAGCTGCCCGTTGAAGACGACATTTGCGACCGCGGCGACCGACATGCCGTGATGATGGGCATAATAGTTGCGCACGACGGCGCATTTCTGCCCTTCCGGCACGCGCGTCGGCGTGAAGTCGACGGCGTCGTGATAGCCGTAGGCCCCAAGGGCGCCGACCTCCCGGAGCCGCGCCAGGTTGGCGAGCGCCGATTTCGGATCGTACATGCAGGCGAGAATGGACGCGTAAGGTGCGATGACGGCATTCTGCCCGAGGCCGCGCTTCAGACCCAGCGTCGGCACGCCGAAGTTCGTATACTGGTAGGTCAGCTCGTGGTCGCGCGCATTGAACGCCGCCTCGGAAATGCCCCAGGGCGTCCCGAGCCGACGGCCGTGATTGATCTGCTCCTGGACCACCAGATTGTTGGTCTGGTTGAGGATGCCGCCCTGCCGCTCCTGCATGACGAGCGGCGGCATCAGATATTCGAACATCGAACCCGACCAGGAGACGAGCGCACCGCGCGCGCCGATCGGCACGATCGGACGGCCGAGCTTGTACCAGTGCTCGGTCGGCAGATCCCCCTTGGCGATCGCGAAAAGGCTCGTCAGCCGCGCCTCGGAGGCGAGCAGATCGTAGCAGGCCTCGTCGAGCTCGTTGGCGTTGACCCGGTAGCCGATCGACAGCAGCCGCCGCTCCGGCCGGAACAGGAAGCTGAAGTCCATGGAGAAGGCGATGTCGCGTGCGCGCTCCTTGAGCACCAGCAGACGCTGGCGCAGAGCCTCGATGGCACCGAGGTCGAAGACGCCGTCGGCGATATGTGCCTCGCAGGCGGCCACCAGCGAGCCCGCCCATGTCGCCACTTCGCCGCTGGGGACGGTGCGCACCTCATGGTCGAGATTGACCGTCAGCTTGTGCATGTCGCGTGCGAGCACCGCGAGGTTGATCACCCGGATGGAGGCGAACTCGCGCTCGCGCTTGACCGCCGCAAGCGCATTCTGGAAGCCGGCGATGCGCTCCTCGATCAGGCGCCTCAGCGGCCGTACGGTCTTGCGATCGTCGGGAAGCTCGCTCAACACCTCCTTGAGGATCGCCGCGACGTCGCCGATGCCGTCGAGATTGCCCTGGACGTGGGCGGATGGCGCTTCGGCCCATTCGCGGCACATGGACGAGACCGCGATCAGGTGTCCGGCGAGGTTGCCGCTGTCGACCGAGGAGACATAACGCGGCTCCATCGGTTCGAGCCCGCGCGTGCGATACCAGTTGAAGAGATGGCCGCGATATTTCGGCATGCGGTCGATCGTGGCGATCGTCTGCTCGAGGCGCGTGATCGTCTCCTCGAAACCGATCCAGCCGAAGGAGCGCGCCGACATGACCGACAGGAGATAGACGCCGATATTCGTCGGCGAGGTGCGCTCCGCGAGTACCGGCTGCGGCGTTTCCTGGAAGTTGTCCGGCGGCAGGAAGTTCTGCTCGGCGGTGACGAATGCCTCGAAGTAGCGCCATGTCCGCCGGGCGATCTTGCGCATCTCCTCGATCGCCTCATCGGAAACGGCGAGCTGGTCTTCGGTCTCGGCGGACTGGCTCACGAACCAGGCGACCGCGGGCGAGGCGGCCCAGATAAGGGCAAAGGGCAGCCCGATGAAGGGCAGCCCCGTATCGGAGATGGCGGCAAGCGCCAGCGACACCAGTGCAAGCGCCGGTGCCGTCCACATCGCGCGGAAGTAGTCGCCGATCGAACCGTGGCCGGCGCTCTGCACCTGCGCGGCGGTGCGCCATTCGAGCATCAGCTTGCGGCTGACGAAGGTGCGATAGAGCGAGCGCACGATCGCATCGGCCATCATCGCCGCATTGTGCGCGATGAAGACGATGCGCAACGCGACCTGCGCGTTGGCGGCGCGGATGTCCGACAACACCGTGTGGAGATGCGCACGCGCGACGATGTCGTTGCGCCGCGGCATGATCCCGGAGATCAGCGACAGCGTCGGCGCGACGAACAGGCTGAAAATCAGCACGAGCTGCCAGATCAGCGCCGGGGTCGGCTCCATGTAGTACCAGCCCATGACCGAGGCGGCGAGCCAGGCGACGGGAATGAGCGAGCGGCGCAGGTTGTCATACATCTTCCAGCGCCCGAGCATCGAAAGGCCGTTCTTCGGATTGAAGATGTACGGCAGGAGCTGCCAGTCGCCTCGCGCCCAACGATGCTGACGCGACATCTCGACCTCGTAGCGGGTCGGAAAATCCTCGACAAGCTCGATGTCGGTCACCAGCGCGCAACGCGCATAGGAACCTTCGAGAAGGTCGTGGCTGAGCACCGCATTTTCTTCGATCCTGCTCTTGAGAGCAGCCCCGAAGGCGTCGACGTGATAGAGGCCCTTGCCGGTGAAGCTGCCTTCGCCGGCAATGTCCTGATAGACGTCCGACACGGTGAAGACGTAAGGGTCGATGCCGCGATTGATGGTGAAGATGCGCTGGAAGGCCGAGGCCTCGCTGCCGGTGGTGAGCGACGGCGTCACGCGCGGCTGCAGGAGGCTGTAGCCGGTCACGACCTCCTGTGTCCTCGGATTGACGACCGGCCGGTTGATCGGGTGATAGAGCTTGCCGACGAGCTTGGTCACCGCGTCGCGCATGAGACGCGTGTCGGAGTCGAGCGTCATCACATATTGCACGCCCTCCGGCACCGTGTTGGCGCCCTGAAGGAAGGAGGTATCGCGGTCGCCGCGAAGCAGCAGATTCAACTCGTGCAGCTTGCCGCGCTTGCGCTCCCATCCCATCCACACGCCCTCGGCCTCGTTGTAGAGGCGGCGGCGGTGCAGCAGGAAGAAGCGCGTCTTGCCGTCATAGGCATAGCGGGCCGAGAGAGACGCGATCTCGCGCTTGGCATATTCGAGAACATCCGTGTCGGCAGGCGCCTCCTCCGACTTGCTGTCGGCCCAATCGCTCAGGAGCGCGAAATAGATCTCGCCGCGCGGATTGGCGAGATAGTGAACCTCGAGGTTGCGCACGAGCTCGTCTACATGATCGCGCTTGGCAATCAGGCAAGGCACCACGACC
This sequence comes from Sinorhizobium sp. 22678, assembly GCF_052044265.1. Taxonomy (NCBI): domain Bacteria; kingdom Pseudomonadati; phylum Pseudomonadota; class Alphaproteobacteria; order Hyphomicrobiales; family Rhizobiaceae; genus Sinorhizobium; species Sinorhizobium sp. 22678. The sequence continues at coordinate 127,543 of NZ_JBQEMS010000009.1, forward strand.
AGCGTGCGTCCATCCTCGGGTATTCCGTCGAGAAACTCGTAACCGACCAGCCGCGAGGGTTTGGCAAACAGCGTGAAGACCGTGTTGAACAGGCCCATCGCGCCTTCGGAGGCAGGCAGCGCGAAGAGCAGAAGCATGATCAGCTTCGCGCCGCTCGGAATATCCATCGGGCTGACGAAGGCATAGACGACGATCATCGCCAGGATCGTCAAGAGAATGTTCGGCCCGGCTATGGCGAACCAGTCGAGCTTGCGGACCGACCGGATGAGGTGCTGGAAGATCGAGGGCGAATAGCCGATCCTCTTCTCGAGGGCCAGGCGCTGCTTGCCGACGAGGAAGGAGCCGACATTCGGCTCCTGCAGAGGCGCTTCGACGGCCGCGGCGGCCTTTGCCTCCTCGACCATCTCGATCGCGATCTTCGTGACTTCATGCTCGCTGTGGCCGGACCGGCGGGCAAGCTTCTCGATCGTGTCGCGATACGTGTTGCGCGATCCGAAATCGAGCGCCGCATAGTCGGACCCTTCGCGCAGCGTCGCATCGATCTTGCTGACGCTTTCGAACCAGACGGCCCAGTCCGTGTCGTCGATCTCGCGCAGGCTGCGGATGATATTGCTCATCGTCGCGTTGCCGGACGAAAGGCGGTTCTGCTCCGCTACCAGCGCCTCCTCGACGTCGGTGCCACGCCTCTCCAGCCTCTCCTCGATCCAGGCGATGACGGCACCCGAACTCTGGGAACCGTCACGCATGCGGTAAAGGAGCTGTGCGATGAAGGTGTTATCGGCGGCAAGCGCCTCGGACTCCACCAGAAGCGTCCGGCAGCCTTCCGGATCGTTCAGCCGGATGAGCTGGTCAGCGACCTCGTTCGCTTTCCGCCGCATGCCGCGCGAGCGCTCGACGCGGATGGCGATGCGCCTCAGATTTTCGATGAGGACGAAACGCAGGATCGACGGCAGCGCCCACAATTCGCCGATCTTGAGGGTCTCGTGCTCCTGGAAGCCCTCCACCATCGCGGTGATGCTTTCCCGCGTGACGGTACTGTGGGTATGGGCAACGTAAAGCCAGGCAAGGGCCATCGTGCGCGGGATGACGGTTCCGGAGACCGATAGCGTCGGCAGTTGCCGGTAGAAACGGCGTGGAAAGTCGCGCCGTACCTCCTGGATCGCCTCTTCGACGACGTGGTGGTTGTCGAGCAGCCATTCGGCTGCAGGCGTGATCGAGGCGCCGGCTTCCACGTCGGCCGCGGTCGCCCGGTAGACGCGCAGGATTTCCTTCTCGTTCTCCCGGTGGCGGACGCGAAATTCGAACGGAAAGAAGCCCGGCAGAGCGGAAGTGCCGTGTTCGGCGAGGCTCGCGCCGCATGCTCGCAGGTCGTCGATCGAGAAATAGGTCGAGCGGATCGAATCGTTGTAGTCGATCTGCTTCGCTTCCGGTTCGCGCGGTAAATTGGGCTGCGTTGTGTTCTGGAGCATGGGTACGGATTCTGGTTCCACTCGGGACTGATCGGCCCGGTTGTCGTTGTTCTGCCGGTGTGGCTGCGACCCCGAGGATGCAGACGGCGCCGGCGCGTTTCTAGACACGGTCATGTGCCCTCCTTCGCCGTCATTGTCCCGGGAAGAGAGTATCGGTGAAGGCAGGCGCCGAACGCAAAGCCGGCGGCGCGCTGGATTTCACGGCCGCGTGGTGCATGAAGATGGCATTTTTTAGCCGTGATGTCAGCAGCTTGCAAGGAATGCGAGCATCGCCCGCAGCCGGCTCCGGAGACCCGTAGCGCGAGGGGCCGGGCTTGCCGGCGAGTTCCCTCGATTCGATGGATATCTCTGTCAAAGTCCGCCCCTTCCTGGTGTAAGCCTATCCGCAGGCTGAGATCGTAGGCCCTCAACCGGACTTGCTACTGCGACCGATCACCGACCTGTTCGGTGATCCACTCCCGGAAAGCGCGACTGATCGGATTTTCGAGCTTGCCTTCCGGAATGGCGAGATAATAGCTGTTCTCCGTCTGCATCGGTCGATCGAGAACGATCCGCAGGGTGCCTGCGGTAAGTTCCTGCTCGATCAGATAGCGAGGCAAAAGGGCAAAACCGAGACCTGCAGTCGCCGCCTCGATTACCATCGAGAATTGATCGAAGCGGTTGCCGCGATAGGCGCCGTCCTGCTCGACGCCGTTTACCTCGAACCATTGCGCCCAGAGCTTGGGCCGCGTCGCCAGATGCAGCAGCGGGCCGCCGCCGATGTCCGCAGGCGCCTCCACCGGATGCATCGAAAGGAGGGTCGGGCTGGCGGCCGGCACGATGACTTCGCTGCAGAGATAGTTGCAAATGGCGCGCGCCCAGACGGGCTGGCCGTAATGGATCGCGAGGTCGAAGTTCTGCTCTTCGAAGTCGAACGGCTCCGAACGGGAGGCGATATTGACGACGGTGCCCGGGTGGCGCCTCAGGAAATCGGGCAGGCGCGGCACCAGCCAGCGGCTGCCGAAGGTCGGAAGCGATGCGATGGAGAGGCTCGAGTCGGCCCGCGCCGACGCCATGGCGCGCACCATCAGCTCTTCGGTCTGGTTCAGAAGCCGGCGCACCTCGGGCAGGAATTTCTGTCCCGCATCGGAAAGAATGACCCGCTGGCGCACCCGCTCGAAGAGCAGCACGCCCAGCTGGTTTTCGAGATCCTTGATCTGACGGCTGACGGCGCTCTGGGTGAGATTGAGCTCCGCGGCGGCCTGGGTGAAACTGCCATGGCGCGCCGCGCATTCGAAGGCCTGCAGCGTCGTCACGTCGGGAACCAGTCGGCGGCTCAACTTCATTCCAGCCTCGCATCAACATAGTCAGAAGCAGCGCGATCCAAGCTCACAGCCTTCCGATATGATCAGAATTAAGAATGACCTTGTCCTTCATCCATAGCGCGAGGCGAGCCCCAGTGAAAGAGAATAGTTTCGTATCCGCCGACGATATCCGCGCGGCCTTTTCCGCTGCGATGTCGTTGATGTACCGCGAAGAAGTACCCGCCTACGGCACGCTGATGGAGCTCGTCGCAAGGGTCAACGGCGAAACGCTCTCGGTCGACGCCACCCTCAAGGAGAGGCTGGAGGCGACGGATTCGCTCGAACGCATTTCCGAGGAGCGTCACGGCGCGATCCGTCTCGGCACGCCGGCGGAGCTTTCGATGATGCGCCGTGTATTTGCCGTGATGGGCATGTATCCGGTCGGCTACTACGATCTGTCGACCGCCGGGGTGCCGGTCCACTCCACGGCCTTCCGGCCGGTTGGAGACGCGGCCCTGAAGCGCAACCCCTTCCGCGTCTTCACCTCGCTTCTGAGGCTCGACCTCATTGCCGACGAGGCCCTTCGCGCCGAGGCGGAGGCGATCCTGAAAGAGCGCCGGATCTTCACATCCGGTGCGGTCGATCTTACCGAAAAGGCCGAGCGCGATGGCGGCCTCGACAAGGCCGATGCCGAGCGTTTCGTCGCCGAAGTGCTCGAGACCTTCCGCTGGCACGACGAGGCGAATGTCAGCGCCGACATGTACGAGCGCCTGCACGATGCGCACCGGCTGATCGCCGACGTGGTCTCCTTCAAGGGGCCGCATATCAACCATTTGACGCCACGTACGCTCGACATCGACCGCGTCCAGGCGCTGATGCCGGAATATGGCATTGCCCCGAAGGCCGTGGTCGAAGGGCCGCCGACACGCAAGTGCCCGGTCCTGCTTCGCCAGACCTCCTTCAAGGCGCTCGAAGAGCCGGTTTCCTTCCGTAGCACCGATGGCGGATGGAGGACCGGCTCGCATACCGCCCGCTTCGGCGAGATCGAGCAGCGCGGCATCGCCTTGACGCCGAAGGGCCGCGGTCTCTACGACCGGCTGCTCGACGAATCGCGCAAGATCGTACGTCCGGCCGCCGATGGTTCAAACGCCAGAGAATACGAAGCGGCCTTGACCCAGGTCTTCGAGGCCTTCCCCGACAGCTGGGCGGAAATCCGCCAGGCGGGCCTCGGCTATTTCAGCTACTCCCTGACGGAGAAGGGCCGGCGGACGAAGCTGCCGGGCCGGCGCGATCTCAATTCCCTGATCGCCGACGGCCTCATTCGGTTCGATCCGATCGTCTATGAGGACTTCCTTCCCGTCAGCGCCGCCGGTATCTTCCAGTCGAACCTCGGCGACGGTGCGCAGCAGGAATTCGAGGCGAGCCCGAACCAGAAGCGCTTCGAGACCGATCTCGGCGTCGCCGTACTCAACGAATTCGACCACTATGCCGGCATCGAGCAGGCATCGATCGAAGGCTGCCTCAAGGCGCTTACCGCCGCCATGGCAGCGGAGTGATACGCCGGCGATGATTGACGAGCACCATATCGACGCATTGACGAAGCTCCTTGGCGACAAGGGCGTCGTCACGCGTCGGGAGGACATGGAGGCTTACGAGACCGGCGCACGCTACGACCGCGGCCGCGCGGCGGCCGTCCTGCGTCCGGCAACGACGGAAGAGGTCTCGTCCGCCGTCGGTTACTGCGTCCGCAGCGGCATCGCCCTCATCCCCCAGTCGGGCAATACGGGCCTGGTCTCCGGGTCGACGCCGGACGAGTCGGGCAGCGAGGTCGTCGTCAGCCTCGACCGGCTGACCCGCCAGTTCGCGCTCGACGTCGACAATCGCTCCGTGCGCGTCGACGCCGGCTTTCGCCTGTCCGAGCTCAACCGGCGGCTGGAGGAACACGGCCTGTTCTTCCCGATCGATCTCGGCGCCGACCCTCGGATCGGCGGCATGACCGCCACCAATACCGGCGGCTCGCGCTTCCTCAAATATGGCGACGTGCGCCGCAACATGCTGGGTCTGAAAGTGGTCCTCGCCGACGAAGCGGGCACGGTGCTCGACCTCGGCTCGGACCTGCGCAAGAACAATACCGGCATCGACTGGAAGCAGATCTTCATCGGCACCTCGGGCGCCTTCGGCATCGTCACCGAATGCGTGCTCAATCTCGAGCGCCTGCCGAAGCAGACGGCGACCGCCTTCCTGGTGCCGGCGAGCGGCGCGCATGTCCTGCCGCTCCTGAAGGCCATGGAAGAGCGGCTCGGCGCCTATCTCTCGGCCTTCGAGGGAATGTCGGGGAACGCGATCGCCGCGGCCTTCGCCCATGTGCCGGCGCTGAAGAACCCCTTCCAGGGCGGCAAGGTCCCCGACTACGTCATCCTTGCCGAAATCTCCCGCACCTCGAGCCCGCGCGAGGGCGAGCAGCCGCTCGACGCGGTTCTCGAAAGCGTGCTCGCGGAGATATGGGAGATGGAAGAGGCGCCGCTCGCCGATGCACTCGTCGGCCCGCCGCACGAGATCTGGGCGCTGCGCCATGCGCTTTCGGAGGGCGTAAAACACCTCGGCAAGCTGATCGCCTTCGATCTCTCCTTCCGCAGGGGTGACATCATGGTCTTCTGCGACCATATGAAGGCGGAAATGCCGGAAAAATTTCCGGGCGTCACGGTCTGCGATTTCGGCCATATCGGCGACGGCGGCGTTCACTTCAACCTGGTCGTCGCAAAGGATAGTCCGCTACTGAACGATGCGACCTTCGAGCAGCGTCTGCGCGATTGGGTCTTTGCAGTCGCGGTCGAGCAATATCACGGCAGCTTCAGCGCGGAACATGCGCTCGGCCGCCGTAATCAGGCTTATTACGATCTCTACACGCCGGAAAAATTGAAGAACATGGCGGCCGGCCTCACGACGCTCACCTCGCCGGGCAAGCTCGGCAGCGTGCGCTTCGGTTAGGTCATCGCGCCAGCTACAAGACGGGAGTCACCACATGAACATTGCAGCCAAGAAAATCGACGTCGCGAGCGAGGCAGCCGCGCTCCTCGAGAAAATGGGCGTCGCCAAGGACCTCTACACCGGCGGCGACATGACGTCCTTCAGCCCGGTCACCGGCGAGATGATCGCCAGTCTCAAGACCGTGTCTGCCGCTGAAGCCGCCAGGAAGATCGAGAAGGCCGACGAGGCTTTCCGCGTCTGGCGTCTCGTGCCGGCGCCGAAGCGCGGCGAGCTCGTCCGGCTTCTCGGCGAGGAACTGCGCGCCTTCAAGGCCGATCTCGGCCGCCTCGTCTCGATCGAAGCCGGCAAGATCCCGTCCGAGGGCCTCGGCGAAGTGCAGGAGATGATCGATATCTGCGATTTCGCCGTCGGCCTTTCCCGCCAGCTCTACGGCCTGACGATCGCCACCGAGCGTCCCGGTCACCGGATGATGGAAACCTGGCACCCGCTCGGTGTCGTCGGCATCATTTCCGCCTTCAACTTCCCCGTCGCGGTCTGGTCGTGGAATGCGGCGCTCGCGCTCGTCTGCGGCGACGCCGTCGTCTGGAAGCCGTCGGAAAAGACGCCGCTCACCGCGCTCGCCTGCCAGGTGATCCTGGAACGCGCCATCGCCCGTTTCGGCGACGCTCCGGAAGGCCTGTCGCAGGTCCTGATCGGCGACCGTGCAATCGGCGAGGCCCTCGTCGACCATCCGAAGGTGCCGCTGGTCTCGGCGACCGGCTCCACCCGCATGGGCCGCGAGGTCGGTCCGCGGCTTGCCAAGCGCTTCGCTCGTGCGATCCTGGAACTCGGCGGCAACAATGCGGGCATCGTCTGCCCGTCCGCCGACCTCGACATGGCGCTGCGCGCCATTGCTTTCGGGGCTATGGGCACCGCCGGCCAGCGCTGCACGACCCTGCGCCGCCTCTTCGTCCATGAAAGCGTATACGACCAGCTCGTGCCGCGCCTGAAGAAGGCCTATCAGTCGGTCTCCGTCGGCAACCCGCTGGAATCGGCCGCACTCGTCGGGCCGCTCGTCGACAAGGCGGCCTTCGACGGGATGCAGAAGGCGATCGCCGAGGCAAAGAGCCATGGCGGTGCCGTCACCGGCGGCGAGCGCGTCGAGCTCGGCCACGAGAACGGCTATTACGTCAAGCCGGCACTGGTCGAAATGCCGAAGCAGGAAGGCCCGGTTCTCGAAGAAACCTTCGCGCCGATCCTCTACGTCATGAAGTACAGCGACTTCGACGCGGTGCTCGCCGAGCACAATGCGGTTGCGGCCGGGCTTTCCTCCTCGATCTTCACCCGTGACATGCAGGAATCGGAACGTTTCCTCGCAGCCGACGGCTCGGATTGCGGCATCGCCAACGTCAACATCGGTACCTCCGGCGCCGAGATCGGCGGCGCGTTCGGCGGCGAAAAGGAGACCGGCGGCGGCCGCGAATCCGGCTCCGACGCCTGGAAGGCCTATATGCGGCGCGCCACCAACACGGTGAACTATTCGAAGGCTCTGCCGCTGGCGCAGGGCGTCTCTTTCGACATCGAATAATCGAACAGGATCGGCCATGACCATCAATGCAACGGTCAAGGAGGCGGGCTTTCAGCCCGCCTCGCGGATTTCCTCGATCGGCGTTTCGGAAATCCTGAAGATCGGCGCCCGCGCCGCCGCCATGAAGCGCGAAGGCAAGCCGGTGATCATCCTCGGCGCCGGTGAGCCGGATTTCGACACGCCGGAACACGTGAAGCAGGCCGCCTCGGATGCGATCCACCGCGGCGAAACGAAATACACCGCACTCGACGGCACGCCGGAATTGAAGAAGGCGATCCGCGAGAAATTCCAGCGCGAGAACGCGCTGGCCTACGAGCTGGACGAGATCACGGTCGCGACCGGCGCCAAGCAGATCCTCTTCAACGCCATGATGGCGTCGCTCGATGCGGGCGACGAGGTCATCATTCCGACGCCCTATTGGACCTCCTATTCGGACATTGTCCAGATCTGCGAGGGCAAGCCCGTTCTGATCGCCTGCGACGCCTCTTCCGGCTTCCGCCTGACGGCGGAGAAGCTGGAGGCGGCCATCACGCCGCGGACCCGATGGGTGCTCTTGAACTCGCCCTCCAACCCGTCGGGCGCCGCCTACAGTGCGGCCGACTACCGGCCGCTGCTCGAGGTACTTCTGAGGCACCCGCATGTCTGGCTGCTCGTCGACGACATGTATGAGCACATCGTCTATGACGATTTCCGCTTCGTCACCCCGGCGCAGCTGGAGCCGGGCCTGAAGAACCGCACGCTGACCGTAAACGGCGTTTCGAAGGCTTATGCGATGACCGGCTGGCGGATCGGCTATGCCGGTGGCCCGCGCGAGCTCATCAAGGCGATGGCCGTCGTCCAGAGCCAGGCGACCTCCTGCCCCTCTTCGATAAGCCAGGCGGCTTCGGTCGCGGCGCTGAACGGACCGCAGGACTTTCTGAAAGAACGGACAGCCAGCTTCCAGAGCCGCCGCGATCTCGTGGTCGACGGCCTGAACGCGATCGACGGCCTCGACTGCCGCGTTCCCGAGGGCGCCTTCTACACTTTCTCCGGCTGCGCCGGCGTTCTCGGCAAGGTGACGCCATCGGGCAAGAGGATCGAGACGGATACGGATTTCTGCGCCTATCTTCTGGAAGACGCCCATGTCGCCGTCGTCCCGGGCTCGGCTTTCGGCCTCTCACCCTTTTTCCGCATTTCCTATGCAACCTCGGAGGCGGAGCTGAAAGAGGCGCTCGAACGTATCGCGGCGGCCTGCGAGCGGCTTGCGTAAGCGAAGGGCGGGAGTCGCCTCAGAAGGCCCCCTCCCCAACCCCTCCCCACAGGTGGGAGGGGCGTTCTCTCCCGGTCAAAACGTCGGCGGCGTACAGGCGCTGATCACTTCGCAGGGCACCGGCCCGATACAGCGAAAGCGGTGCGGGCGCCGGCTTTCGAAATAATAGGCATCACCCGGCCCGAGGATGCGCCTCTCGTCGTCCACGGTCACTTCCAGCCGGCCTGAAAGCACGATCCCGCCTTCCTCGCCCTCATGCACCAGCGGCACCTTGCCGGTATCCGCGCCCGGCTGGTAGCACTCCTTCAGTATCTGAAGGCTGCGGCCGAAAAGGTTGTCGCCGATCTGGCGGTAGGAAATCGGTCCCTTGCCGATCTCCACCAGCTCCTCCGCCGCATAGAAAGCCCTGCGCGGCTTCTCCGGCTCGAAGGAGAAGAACTCCGCAAGGCCGATCGGAATGCCGTCGAGGATACGCTTCAACGCGCCGACCGAGGGGTTCGATGCATTCGATTCGATCAACGAGATGGTGGAGTTGGTAACCCCCGCCCGCTTGGCGAGTTCGCGCTGGGAAAGCTTGTGCCTCAGCCGAACATGCCGCAGGCGGTTGCCGATATCGACGCTCATAGCGAACCCCGGTGTTGACCTTGTTTGAAATAGCGAAATTCTAGCAAACTGACCTATGTAAATACAATGGCTTAGATGGCTCTAGAAAAGGACTTGTTCGGAAATCCAAATCATGGCGTCAATCAGCTAACGACAGGAGGATGCCATGAACGCCCACAACAAGCCCAACGCTCCGGTTCTCGACAGCTACTGGATGCCCTTCACCGCCAACCGTCAGTTCAAGGCGGCGCCCCGGCTGCTCGCCGCCGCTGAGGGCATGCACTATACCAGCGTCGACGGCCGGACGGTTCTCGACGGCACCGCCGGCCTCTGGTGCGTGAATGCCGGGCACGGCCGCCGGCAGATCGCCGCCGCGGTCGAGCGGCAGCTTTCGACCATGGACTTCGCGCCGTCCTTCCAGATGGGACATCCGATCGCCTTCGACTTCGCCGAGCGGCTGGCCGAGATCGCGCCCGGCCCGGTCGGCGCCAAGCTCGACCGGGTGTTCTTCACCGGCTCGGGCTCGGAATCCGTGGACACAGCGCTGAAGATCGCACTTGCCTATCAACGTTCGATCGGCAAAGGCACGCGCACCCGCCTCATCGGCCGCGAACGCGGTTATCACGGCGTCGGCTTCGGCGGCATCTCCGTCGGCGGCATCGTCAACAACCGCCGCGTCTTCCCGCAGCTTCCCGGGTCCGACCATCTGCGCCACACCCATGACCCGGCGAAGAACGCCTTCGTCAAAGGGCAGCCGGAGCATGGGGCCGAGCTTGCCGACGACCTCGAAAGGCTCGTGGCGCTCCACGGCGCCGAGACGATCGCCGCCTGCATCGTCGAGCCCGTCGCCGGCTCGACCGGCGTGCTGATCCCGCCGAAGGGCTATCTCGAGCGGCTGCGCGCGATCTGCGACAAGCACGGCATTCTCCTGATTTTCGACGAGGTGATCACCGGTTTCGGCCGGCTCGGTGCGGCCTTCGCGACCGACTATTTCGGCGTCACGCCGGACATCGTCACCACCGCCAAAGGGCTTACCAACGGCGCGATCCCGATGGGCGCTGTCTTTGCCAGCCGCAAGGTGCACGACGCTCTGATGCACGGCCCGGAAGGCCAGATCGAGCTCTTCCACGGCTATACCTATTCCGGCCATCCGGCCGCCTGTGCCGCCGGCATCGCCACGCTCGACATCTATCGCGACGAAGGCCTGATGACGCGCGCCGCCGAAATCGAGGGCGACTGGCACGAGGCGATGCATTCCATGAAAGGCCTGCCGCATGTCATCGACATCCGCACCATCGGCCTCATCGCCGGCATCGAGCTCCAGTCGCGCGACGGCGCGCCCGGCGCTCGCGCCTATGACGTCTTCGTCGATTGCTTCGAGCGGGGCCTGCTAATCCGCGTCACCGGCGACATCATCGCCTTTTCGCCGCCTCTGATCGCGGAGAAGCAGCATTTCGGCGAGATCGTCTCGATCCTTGCCGATGCGTTGAAGCGGGTGAAATAACGGCGCTTGAGATAGTTTAAATGCCCCCTCCCGACGCCTTGGAGGGGGCATTCTCGCACTCATCCAGGCGCCGCTTCAGCGTATCAGGATCGCCCGCAGATCATTGACATTCGTCCCCGTCGGCCCGGGTACGAAGAGGTCGCCGCTGGCCGCGAAGGCCGTCCAGGCGTCATGGCGCGCGAGGTGAGCGCGGGGATCGGCGCCTGCCGCCCGCATCCGGCCGACGCTTGCGCCGTCGGCAAAGGCGCCGGCATTGTCCTCGGATCCGTCGATGCCGTCGGTGTCGGCGGCAAGCGCATCGATACCGCCGATGCCGTCGATGTCGAGCGCGAGCGACAGGAGGAATTCGCTGTTGCGTCCGCCCTTTCCGTAACTTTCGCCGGAGATCGTCACCGTCGTCTCGCCGCCGGAAAGCAGCACGACCGGCTTCGAAAAGGGACGGTTGCGCGAGGCCACTTCCCGCGCGAGCGCCGCATGCATACGGCCGATGTCGCGCGCCTCGCCCTCGATCGCATCCGACAGGATCATCGCCTCGATGCCGCTTTCCCGCGCCCGTGCCGCCGCCGCTTCCAGCGAAACGGCCGCCGAGGCGATGACGTGCACTTCGTTGCCGCCGAAAGCAGCATCGTCGGGCCGGGGTGCCCGCGCCGCTTCGGAAGCGAGATGCGCCGTCACCCGCTCGGGCAGGGCGATAGCGTATCGCGCGACGATCTCGCGCGCTTCTTCGAGACTGGACCGGTCGGCCACCGTCGGGCCGGAGGCGACGAAGGCCGGATTGTCGCCGGGCACGTCGGAGACGACGAGGCTCACGACTCGCGCCGGGGCGGCGGCAAGTGCAAGCCGCCCGCCCTTGATCCGCGAGGCATGCTTGCGCACCACATTCATGGCGGAAATCGGCGCTCCGGAGGCAAGCAGCGCCTTGTTGACGGCGATCTCGTCCTCCAGGGTCAAGCCGCCGGGCGGGGCCGGCAAAAGAGCGGAGCCTCCGCCGGAAATGAGCGCCACCACGAGATCATCCGCCGTCAGTCCCCCGACGGTTTCGAGGAGCGCCGAGGACGCGGCAAGCCCCGCCTCGTCCGGCACCGGGTGAGCCGATTGCAGGACCCTGATCCGCTCGCATTTCTCAACGGGTCCGTGGCGGGCAACGACGGCGCCTGCAAGCGGCCCGTCCCAGAGCCGCTCGAAAGCGGCCGCCATCTGGCTCGCGGCCTTGCCGGCGCCGACCACGATCGTGCGGCCTTTCGGCCGCGCCGGAAGGTGCGCCCGAATGGCGGCTTCAGGATCGGCCGCGGCAACGGCGGCCTCGAAAAGCGATATGAGAAAAGGGCGCGGCTCTATTGACGTCATGGAATCAGACCGAAGTTTCTGGATAGGGAGGCACCTTGAACGCCGCCTTCAGCCGCCGCAACGTTTTTCGATCGGCCGTCCGAAACTGCAACGCCCGATCGCTCCTTCAGCGGACCTCCGCGCGCGCCCGGGGGCGCGCGTCGTTACGCTCGTGCTGGAACACGGCCGGGGCCAGCGGCGGCAGTCCGCGGATGATGTCGGCCCCCTTCTCGCCCATCATGATCGTCGGGCCGTTGGTGTTGCAGGACGGGACCCGCGGCATCACCGAGCTGTCGCAGACGCGCAGCCCCTCGATCCCGCGAACCCTGAGCTCCAGGTCGACCACCGCCGCCGCGTCGGTCCCCATCCTGCAGGTGCCGACCGGGTGGTGGTCGGTCTTGGCGTTGGCGCAGCCATAGTCGAAGAGCTGCTCCTCGGTGCACACGTCCTTGCCCGGCAAACGTTCGTCGAGGACGAAGGGCTTCAGCGCAGGCTGCTGCATGATTTCCCGCGCGATCTTCAAACCTTCGAGCGACATCTGCCGATCGTGCGGATCCTCCCAGTAGTTCGGATCGATCAGGGGCGCCGCCGTCGGGTCGGCCGAGGAGAGCCGGACGGTGCCGCGCGAGCGCGGGTGCAGATAGGCGGAATTGAGTGTGACCCCGGCATTCTTGAGCCGCGCGACGCCGGCCTCGATGCCCGAACCGAGGCCGAGATGGAACTGGATGTCCGGCGAGCGGGCATTCGGATCGGCATACCAGAAGCCGCCGGTCTCGAAGAGAGACGAGGCAACCGGGCCGGAGCGGAAGAGCACATATTGCAGCCCGGCCCAGAGCGTGCGGTGCAGCCTGGCGACGCCGTCGTAAGTGTGATCGCCGGTGCATTCGGAGATGACGAAGAGATCCAGATGATCCTGGAGATTGCCGCCCACACCGGCGAGATCGTGCCTGACCTCGACGCCGACGGAACGAAGGTGATCGGCCGGGCCGATACCGGACTGCAACAGAAGCTTCGGCGAGCCGATCGCACCCGACGAGACCAGCACCTCGCGATCGGCGCGGATGATCTCGACGCCCCTCTTCGTCGCGACTTCCACCCCGACGGCGCGCCTGCCCTCGAGCACGATGCGCGCGACGCGGGCACCGGTGCGCACCGTCAGATTCGGGCGATCCCTGATCGGCGAGAGATAGGCGAGCGAGGCGGAGGACCGGCGGCGGTTGCGCTGCGTCAGCTGATAGAAGCCGACGCCCGCCTGCTGTTTGCCATTGAAGTCGTGGTTGTAGGGAATGCCGAGTTCCTGCCCGGCGCGGATATAGGCGTCGCAGATCGGCAGCGCCGAAACCGGCATGGAAACGCCGAGCGGGCCACCATAGGAATGATAGTCGTCGGCGAAGCGCTGATTGTCTTCGGCGCGCTTGAAATAGGGAAGCACGCTGCGATAGTCCCAGCCGGCGCAGCCCTCCTCACTCGCCCAGAGGTCGTAATCGGCCGCATTGCCGCGGGTATAGAGCTGCGCATTGATGGAAGAACCGCCGCCGATCACCTTGGCCTGGGTATAGCGCAGCACCCTGCCCTTCATGTGCTTCTGCGGCACCGTGTGCCAGCCCCAACTGGCGACCCCCTTCGTCATCTTGGCGAAGCCGGCCGGCATGTGGAACAGCGGATTCCAGTCGCCGCCGCCGGCTTCGAGCAGCAGCACCCTGACGTCCGGATCCTCGCTCAGACGATTGGCAAGCACGCAGCCGGCCGGACCGGCCCCGGTGATGATGTAGTCGTAGGTCATTCACATGTCCTCAATGTCACGCGCTTCGGGCGCGGTATCAGCTGTCTCGCAATGCCCCTCATCCGCCTGCCGGCACCTTCTCCCCGCAGGCGGGGAGAAGGGACTCGCGGTGGCCGCATTCGCAACCATGACCACGGGCGTTTCGGTGGGCACGTCCCCTCTCCTCGCGCGCGGGGAGCGGGTTAGGGTGAGGGGCAAATCTCGACGACCGGGTGACGGGAAACGCCCGCACACAATTCACAACCGCCCGATCGACAATCCCCCATCCGCCTGGATCACCGAGCCCGTGGCGAAACCGAACTGCCCACCGGCAAGCCCGGCGACGATATTGCCGATATCCTCGGGTTCGCCCCAGCGCCGCATCGGCACCAGGCCACTCGCGATCAACCCGTCATATTTGCCGGAAACCGCAGCCGTCATGTCCGAGCGGATGATGCCGGGACGGACTTCGAAGACCGCGATGCCGGTCTCTGCGAGCCTCAGCGCCAGGCCCTGGCTGAAGGCCGCAAGGCCTGCCTTGCTCATGCAATAGTCGAGCCGCTCGGGCGACGTCATCGCCGCCGAGACCGAGGTGATGTTGATGATTGAGCGCCGCGCCTGAATCTCGCTCGCGAGCATCGCCTTCAGCACGGCCTGCGTGAAAAACACCGTGCCGCGCAGATTGACGCCGACGATCGTGTCGAAATTCTCCGGCTTCAGATCGAGAAAATCGCCACGCACGATGGAGGCGATGCCGGCATTGTTGACAAGGCAGTCGATCCGGCCAAATTCCGCGACGGCCGCGTCGACGGTCGTCTGATGGCTCGCAAGGTCGGCCAGATCGGCGCGCAGGAAGATCACCCGGGCGCCGAGCCCGTTGAGTTCGGCGATTACGGGAGCGACACCCTCCGCATCGCCAATGCCGGTGATGGCGATGTCGAAGCCGCTCGCCGCGAGTGCCCGGGCGATCCCTAGCCCGATGCCGCGGCGGCCGCCGGTGACGATCGCGACGGGGCGTGCCATATCGGTCATGACCGCAGATCCTGTTTTACGATATGATCGGCGACACGCAGCGCCTGGGCGGCGACGGTCAGCGCCGGATTGACGGCGGCGGAGGTCGGCAGGAAGCCGGCATCGACGACGAAGAGATTCGGATGATCGAAGGCGCGGCAATAGACGTCGAGCGGCGCCTGGCCGGGATCATTGCCGATCCGGACCGTGCCGCACTGATGCGAAGGCGTCCGCTTGTCGAAGGCCCGCGCGAGCACGACCGGGAAGCCGGCTTTCTTCAGCACCGCCTTCAGCTTGGCGACGAGATCGAGATGGGCCTGCCAATTGGTGCGCACCCATTTCAGCACGACGCGCTCGCCGTCGACCGTGACGCGGCTCTCCGGTGACGGCAGGTCCTCGCTCATGGCATAGAAGTCGATGCCGCGGGCGGACATCCGGTTCAGCAGCCATTCCGGCATGGCCGGCATGTTCGCCTTCAGGATCGCGCCGGAGATGCGGCCGAGAAGCTGGATATTGCCGAGCGGCGGCCCGCCCGCACCGTCGGAGAGATAGAAGTCGTTGAGACCGAAGGTCTTCTGATAGACCGAATCGTTGCGGTACCAGGGGCTGAGCGCGATGACGGCGCTCGAATTATGGTTCATGAAATTGCGGCCGACCTGATCGGACCGGTTGGCAAGTCCGGTCGGGTTGCTGTCGTCGGCAGAGCGCAGGAGCAGTACGGCCGACTGCACCGCGCCGGCACTGAGAATGACGAGCTTCGGCGAAAGACGGTGCTCCGCCCCGTCCTTGGCGTAGAGCACGGTTCCGATCGCCTTTCCGTCCGGCCCGGTTGCGAGCCGCGTCACCCGCGAGCCGGTCTGCAGCCGCACGTTCGGGAATTTCAGCGCCGCCGCCAGCGCCGCCGTTTCGGCATCCATCTTGCCGTCGGATGAGTTCGGATGCGCGTCCCACGGCGTCTTGCCCTTGGCGAGCCAGCGCTCGATATCGACGCCCAGCGGCAGCGAATAGGGATGGAGGCCGATCTCGGCCAGGCGCTCACGGACCATGGCGATCGCAGGCTCGTCCGGCACCGGGCCATGGGGATAGCCGCTCGAATGAGCGGGTTCCGTCGGGTCCTCGCCCAAACTGCCTCGCACTTGGTAAAGCTGCTCTGCCTTGGAATACCACGGCTCGAGCTCCTCATAGGAAAACGGCCAGGCGGGCGAGACGCCGTCCCGGTGCTGCATTTCCTCGAAATCCTCGCGGCGGTAGCGGGTCAGCACCGCGCCGTAGAATTTCGAATTGCCGCCGACATTGTAGTAGTTGCCGGGATTGAAGCCGGGGCCGCCCGCCTCGTACCAGGTCTCCTTCGGGCGGAAATGGCCGCGCTGGAAGATCGCCCGCTGGTCGCGATTGACCGGCAGATCCTCGATATGTGAGCCCGCTTCGAGGATCAGGATCTCGGCGCCCGAGGCGGCAAGGCCCGCAGCGACGGTTGCGCCGCCGACCCCAGATCCGATGATGACGATATCCGGCTGGCTCTCCATCGTCTTCCTCATGCAATCCGCTTTTCGCTTTGCGGGTCGAAGAAGACGGCCTTGTCGAGATTGAAGGCCAGCCGTGACGTCTGTCCGGGCGCAATGCGCGCATCGGCCCTGAGCCTTGCGACGATTTCCTTGCCGCCGAGCCTCGTGACGGCGAAGGTATCGGAGCCGGCCGGCTCGACCACCTCGATCAGGCATTCGCCTTCGGCGACGAATTGCGCATTGCGATCCGCCCCGTCCGGGTCGGTGAGCGCTTCCGGACGGATGCCGAAGACCACCTCCCTGCCGGCATAGGCGGAGAGCGCGCCGTTATGCGGCACGGCTAGTCTCAGGGGTTCGGCATTCGGCCGCGCCAGCGTCACCGAGACTTGAGAGCCTGCGGTTTCTATCTGCGCTTTGAGCAGGTTCATCGCAGGCGATCCCATGAAATCGGCGACGAACATATTGGCGGGGTTGTTGTAGATCTCCGCCGGCGTTCCGAATTGCTGCAGGACGCCGTCCTTCAGGACGGCGATCTTGGTCGCGAGCGTCATCGCCTCGATCTGGTCGTGCGTCACATAGACGATGGTCGTCTTCATGCGGTGATGCAGCCGCTTGATCTCGGTGCGCATGTCGACGCGCAGCTTCGCGTCGAGGTTCGAGAGCGGCTCGTCGAAGAGGAAGACCTGGGGATTGCGCACCAGCGCCCGGCCCATGGCGACGCGCTGGCGCTGGCCGCCGGAAAGCTGGCTCGGCTTGCGGTCGAGTAGATGGCCGATCTGCAGCATGTCGGCCACCTGCTTGATCGCCTTCTCGCGTTCCTCCTTCGGCACGCCGCGGATCTCCATGCCGAAAGCGATGTTCCCGGCCACCGTCATGTTCGGATAGAGCGCATAGGACTGGAATACCATGGCGATGTCGCGCTTCGACGGGTGCAGCCCCGAAACCGAGCGGCCGTTGATGGCGATGTCGCCCGAGGTGATCGGCTCCAGGCCGGCGATCGTGTTCAGAAGCGTCGACTTGCCGCAACCGGAGGGGCCCACGAGCACGAGGAAGCCGCCTTCTGAGATCTCCAGGTTGATGTCCTTCAAGATCTCGAGAGCGCCGTAGGATTTGCGCAGATTGGTGATCTTCAGAAACGACATGGCTTATCCTTTCACGGCGCCAGACATCAGTCCGCGGACGAAATAGCGGCCGGACACGATGTAGACGATGAGCGTTGGCAGGGCCGCGAGGATCGCGCCCGCGAAGTGGACATTGTATTCCTTGACCCCCGTGGACGAGCTCACGAGATTGTTGAGAGCCACCGTCATCGGCGTCGAATACGGCCCGGAGAACGAGGCCCCGAACAGGAAGTCGTTCCAGATATTGGTGAACTGCCAGATGACCGAGACGACGATGATCGGCCCTGACGACGGCAGCAATATCCGCCGGAAGATCTGGAAGAAGCTGGCGCCGTCGATCTGTGCCGCACGCACCAGCTCGGTCGGGAAGGCCTCGTAGTAGTTACGGAAATAGAGCGTCGTGAAGCCGATACCGTAGACCACATGCACCAGGATCAGACCCCAGATCGAACCGGCGATGCCGAGAATGCCGAGAATGCGCGCCATCGGGATCAGCACGATCTGGAAGGGAATGAAGCACGAGAGAAGCAGCATGCCGAAGAAGATGTTCGCCCCGGGGAAGCGCCATTTCGTCAGCACGTAGCCGTTGAGCGCGCCGATGATCGTGGAAATCGCCACGGCCGGGACGACCATCAGGATCGAATTGATGAAGAAAGGCCGAAGGCCGGTGGGCTGCACGCCGATCTGGGCGGTCGACCAGGCAGAAAGCCATGGCTCGACGGTCCAGGTCCGAGGCAGGTTCAACATGCCGCCCTGCCGGATCTCATCCAGCGGCTTCAGGGAATTCACCAGCATCACATAGAGCGGCAGCAGCGAATAGAGTGCGAAGAGGATCAGCGCCGAATAGATCAGAGCGCGCGTCAGCCGGTTGTGCGAAATGACGTTTTCGGAATTGGGAGCGCCCATCAGCGTTTTCCTCCCCGGACTTCGGAATAGAGATAGGGAACGATGATCGAGAAGATCATCACCAGCATCACGATCGCCGACGAGGCGCCGATCGCCATCTGGTTTCGGGTGAAGGTGTAAGAATACATGAAGGTCGCCGGCAGCTCGGTCGCCTGCCCCGGCCCGCCGCCCGTCAATGCGATGATCAGATCGTAGGCCTTGATGGCAAGGTGGGCGAGTACGACAAAGGCCGAAAGGAAGACCGGCCGCATCAGGGGAATGATGATCCGCCGATAGATGGTTGGGGTCGTCGCCCCGTCGATCTGGGCGGCTTTGATGATCTCGTTGTCGACGCCGCGCAGGCCCGCCAGAAACATCGCCATGATGAAGCCGGTCGACTGCCAGACGGCCGCGATGACGACGCAGTAGATCGCGTAGTTGCGGTCCTTGATCCAGTTGAACGAGAAGCTTTCCCAGCCCCAGAGATGCATGGTGTTCTCAAGCCCGATACCGGGATCGAGGAACCACTTCCACGCGGTGCCGGTGACGATGAAGGAAAGCGCCATCGGATAGAGATAAATCGGACGAAGGAAACCTTCGGCGCGGATCTTCTGGTCGAGCAGGATCGCCAGCCCGAGACCCAGCACCGAGCAGACCACGATATAGAGAGTCGCGAAGATCGCCAGATTGCTGACCGCGCGCCACCAGTGCGGCAGGGCCCATAACCGGCTGTAATTGCTCAAACCCACGAAGTTGTAGGACGGCAGCATCTTACTGTCCGTCATCGACAGGAAGCCCGTATAGGCTATGAAGCCGTAGACGAACACCAGAACTATGAGAAAGCTGGGGGCGAGCACGAGCTTTGGCAAAAGCTCCTGCAGCCGGTTGCGGCTATCCATGTTTGCTACCACCGTATGTTTCGTTCGTGGAGGGGATTGCCCCTCACCCTAGCCCTCTCCCCGCATGCGGGGAGAGGGGACTGAGGCGTAGCGGCTCAAGCTCTCATCTCAAGGCGAGAGGACGCCGGAGCTCACCGCTTGTCCCTTCTCCCCGCACGCGGGGAGAAGGTCGCGGCAGCGGGATGAGGGGCTTTTCCCCTCCTCGGTGCCTCTACTTCGCAGCCTCGACCGCCGCCACGAGTTCCGTCACCGCCTCTTCCGAGTCGAGTTCGCCGTTGAACTGGCGTGTGACCACGTCGTAGATCGCGTTCTTGACGGCAGCCGGATTGGCATGGCCGTGGGCCATGGAGCCGAAGAGCGTGCCGTTGGTATTTGCTTCCGCGAGGTCCTTGATGCCCTTCTTGCCGCAGGCGTCGAAATCGGTATCCGGAACGTCGGTGCGGGCGGGAACGGAACCCTTGACGACGTTGAAGGCCGACTGGAAGGCCGGGCTCTCGATTGCCGAGGCCATCTGCAGCTGTGCCGGAACCTTGTCTTCCGAAACCTTGAACATCGCGAACTGGTCGGAATTGAAGGTGACCGAACCTTGCGTTCCGGGGAAGCGCATGCAGACGAAATCGGTGCCGGGCACCTTCTTCGCCTTCAGGAACTCGCCCTTCGCCCAGTCACCCATGAACTGCAGGCCGGCCTTGTTCTCGATGACCATCGCCGAGGCGAGGTTCCAGTCGCGGCCGGAGAAGTTGTCGTCCACATAGGAGCGCAGCTTCGTCATGCGGTCGAAGGCTTCCTTCATCTTGTCGCCGCCGAGCGCCGCCGGATCGAGATCGATGAAAGCCTGCTTGTAGAAGTCGTTGCCCAGCGAAAGAACGACGGCGTCGAAGATCGTCGCGTCCTGCCAGGGCTGGCCGCCATGGGCGACCGGCGTGATGCCCTGCTCCTTGAACTTGTCGAGGAGTGCGATCAGCTCTTCCCAGGTGGTCGGTTCCTTGCCGCCGGCCTTGTCGAGGGCGGCCTTGTTGATCCAGACCCAGTTGGTCGAATGGACGTTGACCGGCGCGGCGATCCAGTGTCCGTCATATTTCGAGAACTGCTGCAGTGCCGCCGGAATGACCTTGTCCCAGCCCTCCTTGGAGGCGACCTCGTCCAGATTGCCGAGCGCGCCTTCCTTCGCCCAGTCGAGAATGTCGAAGCCGAGCATCTGCACGGCCGTCGGCGCGTTGCCCGCGGTGACGCGGGCACGAAGCACCGTCATCGCTTCGGTGCCGCCGCCGCCGGCGACCGGCATGTCGGTCCAGCTGATGCCCTTGCTCTCCAGGTCCTTCTTGAGGACGTCGAGGGCCGCGGCTTCGCCGCCGGACGTCCACCAGTGCAGTACTTCCACATTCTCGGCTGCACGCGCAGCTGTCGCCGCCAACATCAGTGCTGCAACAGCAGTCGTCGTCATGAACTTGCGCATCGTTATCCTCCCGTTTGCAAGTTTCCGAAGCGGAACCTCCTCCGCTCTTTTCCGGTGCCGCCCGTTCCCGCGGACGGCTGGCCTGCGACTGACGTCACCCGGCCAATTCAAGACGTTACACCCTTTCGACGATTACGAAACCTCGCCCCTTCCCTTCTTCAGCGCGGCATCCACCAGTTGCTGCGCCGGCCGATATGCATGTTGAGCGTCTTCGTCTCCGTATAGTCCTCGACCGCATGGCGACCGAGCTCGCGGCCGAGCCCGGATTGCCGGTAGCCGCCGAAAGGCAGCTCCGATGCGCCATCCATGAAGGTGTTCATCCACACAGTGCCGGCGCGTACGCGCCGCCCGATCGTCAGGCAGGTGTCGAAGTCGCGGCTCCAGACCCCGGCGGAAAGCCCGTAATCGATCGAATTGGCGATCCGGATCGCCTCTTCCGTCTTCTCGAAAGTCAGAACGGAGAGAACCGGCCCGAAGACTTCCTCCCGGGCCACGGCCATTTCGGGCCGAACGGCCGACAGAATGGTCGGGGCCATGAACTGTCCCATGCCGAGATCGAGCGTGGTGCCGCCATGGGCTATTCTCGCGCCTTCGTTCGACGCCGAAGAAACATAGCCGGCGATCTTTTGCAGATGCTGCGGCGTGATGATTGCGCCGACCTGCGTTTCAGGGTCGAGCGGATCTCCGACCTTGACCTTGGCCGAGAGGCTGGCGATGCGCGTCGTCACCTCCTCGGCGATATCGCGATGCAGGATCAGCCGCGAGCCGGCATTGCAGCATTCGCCGGCATTGAAATAGGCGCCGAAGACGGCCGCATCGATGAATTCGTCCAGGTTTGCGTCCGGAAAGACGATCTGCGGATTCTTGCCGCCGAGTTCCAGCGAGACCTTCTTCAATGTCTGCGCCGCATTGGCCATGGTCAGCCGGCCGATTCCGGTCGAGCCGGTAAAGGAGACCATGTCGACATGCGGGTGAGTGGTGAGCGGCGCGCCGGCCTCCGGCCCCGTGCCGACGATGATGTTCACGACGCCCTGGGGCACGCCGGCCGCTTCCAGAATTTCGCCGAGAACCAGCGTCGAGGCCGAGGTGAGTTCGGAGGGCTTCACCACCGTCGTGCAGCCGGCGGCAAGGGCGAAGGGAAGCTTCTGGCTGACGATCAGGAAAGGGAAGTTCCACGGCGTGATGATCGATACGACGCCGATCGGCTCGCGCAGCACGACGCCGAGCGTACCCTCCCCGAGTGTGTTGTAGCTTTCGCCCGAGAGTTCGCGGGCAAGTGCTGCCGCATAGCGCCAGATGTCGGCGGCGCCCGCCAATTCGCCCTTCGCCTGGCTGATCGGCTTGCCGGATTCGACCGCATCGAGAAAAGCGAGCTCATCCGCGCGCGCGGCAATCATGTCGGCGGCCCTGAGCAGGATCAGCGACCGTTCCGAGGCTGTCATGCGCGGCCACGGACCTTCGTCGAAGGCGCGCCGCGCGGCGGCGATCGCCCGTTCGGCATCCGCTTTCGCGGCCGCCTGATAGCGGCTGACGACGACGCCGTGACCCGGCGCCACGCGCTCGATCGAGCGGCCCTCGGCGCCATCCACCCACTGACCGTCGATCAGCATCCGGAATTCGCGGACCTCGTAATCGCCGAGCGCCTTCGGCCTCACCACCGCCGTCATCACCATTCTCCCTTGAAGCGAGCTTCACGCTTTTCACTGAAGGCGGCTACGCCTTCCTTGAGATCGCCGGTCTTGGCGACGAGGATCGATCCCAATGCTTCCACCGCCGCGCCCTTGTCTTCGCCGCTGGCCGCGGCGATCATCAACTTCGATATTTCGAGCGCCGCCGGCCCGCGGCCGGCGACCCGCGCGGCGTAGTCGCGCGCCGCCTGCATGACCGCGCCGGTCTCGACCACTGCGTCGATAAGCCCCTCGGTCTTGGCATCCGCCGCCGAGAACATCTCGCCGCCGAGCACCATGCGGCGAACGATCTGCGCGCCGAAGCGCGCGACCAGGCGCTGCGTCCCCGACCAGCCCGGAACCATGCCGAGGCTCGTCTCCGGCAGGCCGATCTTCACCTGTTTCTCGGCCAGTCGTATATCCGCCGCCGCCGCAAGCTCCAGACCGCCGCCAAGCGCATGGCCGTTGAGTGCCGCGATCACCGGCATGCGCAGCGTAGCGAGCCGTTCGAAAACGCGGTGGCCGAAACGCACCCAGTCATGGCCGAAGGCGGCTGGCTCCATGCCGCCCCAGGCCTTGATGTCGCCGCCGGCGGAAAAGGCCTTGCCCTCGCCCGTAAGGATCACGACGCGCACGTCGCGCTTCGCCTCGGCCGTATCGCAGGCCGCGTCGAGCGCCTTCAGCATGCCGATGTCGAAGGCGTTGAGCTTTTCCGGGCGCGCGACCGTCATGATCGCTATCGGACCGTCGAAATCGATGCGGATGCGTTCGTCAGTCATCGTCGCCTCCCGTGAGGCGGCGCGGCCCCTTGGCGGGCAGCGTCAGGCCGATCGGCCCCTCGCCGAACAGCGCCGGATCCATCGGCTTCAGCGCGTCGGAGACGATCAGCGGAAACTCCGACTGACCAAGGATATCCGTTTCGAGATCGACGCCCGGGGCGATTTCGGTGAGCACCACGCCTTCCGGGGTCAGTTTCATCACGCAGCGCTCGGTGACATAGGTGATGTCCTGCCCCTGCTCGACGGCCCGGCGGCCGGAGAAAGTGACGTGCTCGACGGTGTTGACGAGCTTCTTGAGCTTGCCTTCCTTCTCGATCACGAGCCGCCCGTCGCCGACCGCCAGCTTCGCACCCGCATTGAACATGCCGGAGAAGACGATCTTCTTCGCCCGCGCGGTGATGTCGACGAATCCGCCCGCCCCCGCCGTTACATGCGGGCGGAAGCTGAGCTTCGAGACGTTGACGGAGCCGGTGCGGTCGATCTCCAGGAAGGAGAGCAGAGAAGCATCGAAGCCTGCGCCCTGGAAATAGGTGAACTGGTATGGCGACGGCATGAAGGCGTCCGCATTCGAGGCGCAGCCGAAGGCGAAATCGAGGAGCGGCACGCCGCCGACGGCGCCCTGTTCGATGACCCAGGTCACTGCGCCGTGCAGACCCTCTTCGATGAGGATGCGCGGGACGTTTGCGGAAATGCCGAAACCGAGATTGACCGCACTGCCCGCTTCGAGCTCCTTGGCGACGCGGCGCGCGATCACTTTCTGGATATTGAATTCCGGCAGTCGGAAGCTGTCGAGCGGACGGAATATCTCGCCGGAAATGGCGGGGTCGTAGAGCGTCTGCGTCGTCTGCTTCTGTTCGGGGTCCACGACGACATAGTCGACCAGAACGCCCGGTACACGCACATCATGGGGCTTCAGCGAGCCTTCTTTGGCAATGCGTTTCACCTGGGCAATGACGATGCCGCCATTGTTGCGGGCGGCAAGCGCCTGGTCGAGGCCGCCTAGATAGGCGCCCTCGTGCTCATAGGTGAGATTGCCGCGTTCGTCGGCGGTCGTCGCGCGGATGATCGCCACCTGAGGCGCGATCGCCTTGAAATAAAGCCAGTCCTCTCCCTCGAAGGAGATCTTCTTCACCACCGGTTCGGCGGCGGCTGACGCATTCATGGCGCAGCCTTCGCGCGAGGGGTCTACGAAGGTGTCGAGCCCCACCTTGGTCATGACGCCCGGGCGCTTGGCCGCCGCCTCGCGATGCATGTCGAAGAGAATGCCCGAGGGGATATTATAGGCGGCCACCTCGTTCGCGCCGATCATCTGCCAGATCAGCGGCGGTTCGGCGCTCGACGGGCCTGAGGGATAGGAGCCGCCGATGATCTTCTTCAGGAGACCCTTCCTGGCGATATGATCCACACCCTTGATGCCGCTCATGTCGCCGGCGGCGATCGGATGCAGCGTCGTCAGATCGCGCGGGTGTCCGGTCGCCTCGAAGCGCTCACCGATCGCCTTCAGCATCAGGTCCGGGCAGCCAAGCCCGCTGGAGGAGGAGACCGAAACGATTGCGCCGTCCGGAATCAAGCCGGCAGCTTCCGCAAGCGAAATATGTTTGCCCGTCATGCGCATCAAAGTCCCGTTTCGATCTCGACAGCACCGCCGGTAGCCGCCGCCTTTACCACCGCAAGCCCGGTGGCGAGCGACCAGACGCCATCCTCGCCGCTCGCCGACGGACGGCCATTGCCCCCGATCGCGGAATGGAATGCCTCGAGCGCCGTCTCGTAGAGATTGCGGTGGTCGAGCGGCAATTCGCTCTCGCCCTCTTCATTGCGCAGCACGACCGTGCCGACAGGGCGCTGCGTCATCACGTTGCGACCGATCAGCGATCCCGCGGTTCCGTGCACTTCGAGACCCGTCTCGGCAAATTTCGTGGTGAAGGCATCATGAAACTGGGCGATGACGCCGGAGCGGAAGCGGAGCACGCCCATAACCCCGTCCTCTAGTCCTTCCTTGCCCATGCCGGCGCTGTGACTGATCGCGACGGCCTCGATCGGGTCGTCGTTCAGAACGAAGCGCAGCGTGTCGGCGTCGTGCACGGTGATATCGAGAATGACGCCGCCGCCCGCCTCCGGCCTGTCGAGCCGCCAGCCCTGGAGGTGCGGCGGCAGATAGACGGCATGGAAGACCCGCGCCGCGATCGGCCGGCCGATCCGGCCCGCGGCGATCGCTTCCCGCATGGCCCGATGGGTGGCGGCGTTGCGCAAGTGATGATTGGTGCCGAGCACGACGCCGGCCTCGCAGGCCTTGAGCACCATTTCACAGCCGTCATTGAGATTCATCGCCAGCGGCTTCTCGCAGAGAACGTGCTTGCCGGCGCGGATCGCCGCGAGCGCCTGATCGTGGTGAAGCTCGTTCGTCGTGGAGATGTAGACGGCGTCCACGTCGGGATCGCCGACGAGATCGTCGACGCTCGTGACAGCCTTTACGATCCCGTTCTCGGCGGCATAGGCCTCTCCTCGTTCCGCGCTCGAACTCATCACCGAGACGACGTCGCCGCCTGCGGCGCGGATGGCGCCGATCACCCATTCGCGCGCGATCGTGCTCGCGCCGATCAGTCCCCAGCGAATCATGACGAAATCTCCTTCACTCTGCGTCCGACGGCAGCACCGCAGCTCTGACGAATGGCGAGCCGGACCGGGCTGACGATCGCTTCCGGCTCGACACGGCCGCTATTGATCTGTTTCAAGAGCAATTCCGCCGCACGCTCGCCCATGCCATGCGGATCGACCGAGACCGTGGTCAGCGCCGGCACCGCGGTCTTGGCCTCGATCACGTCATCGAAACCGATCACCGCGAAATCCTCGCCGGGCTCCAGCCGGCGCGCACGCAGCCCGTCGCAGACGCCGAAGGCGACGGCATCGTTGAAGCAGAGGGCCGCGGTCGGCCGCTCCTTCAGCATCATCGCCTGCTCGATCGCCGTCACCCCGCCGGCGCGCGAGGGCGCCGAACCGATGACCAGGTCGTCTGAGACCTGGAGGCCGGCCTCCCGAAGGGCATCGCCATAGCCGCGCATGCGCGCTTCGAAGACCGCGGTATCGGCGAAGCCTCCGAGGAAGGCGACGCGGCGATGGCCACGCTCGACCAGATGGCGCACGGCGGCAACGGCGCCGGCATGATTGTCCGAAGTCAAAGAGGATACACCGGCGCCGGGAATGTCGCGCACGACGAGCACGACCGGAATGCCGGCGGCAACGAGCGGCGCGAGATCCGCGGCTTCCGTTCCGCGCGCCGGGGATATGATGAGCCCCGACACCCCGTGCTCGCGCATCGAGGCGATGACCTCGCGCTGGCGGTCGAGCTTCTCGCTCGTATTGGCGAGGAACTGCACGAAACCGGCGGCCTGCACGACCTCATCGACGCCGACCGCGAGCTCCGCAAAGAAGCTGTTCGTGAGATCGTTGACGACGATGCCGATGATCTTCGATCTCGCCTGGCGCAGATTGGCGGCGCTGCGATTATACACGTAGCCGAGCTCACGGATGACTGCATTGACTTTCGCCCTCGTCGATTCGTTGACGAGCGGACTTGCCTGCAGGACGAGCGACACGGTCGACTTCGACACGCCGGCGGCGCGCGCGATGTCGACAACCGTCACCCGCTCCTTCCCCATGAACATCCTCCCCGAAATTTCATCTCTCTCGTCCTTAATAATTGGAACGTTCCAATTTCGTCAAGAGGCTCCTGTTCACATTTTTGCCGGCGCCTTGGCAACGCATGGCACTGCATTTGTCCCCGTAAGCGGCTGTTATAGCTAATTCGAGAGGACTACCTCATTCCGGACTCCACAGGGGAGCGCTGCTGCTGCGAGGAGAGAGTTTGATTTTCGTCTTGAAATTTGGAACGGTCTAAATTATTCGATGCGATGACGTAGAGGAGGACATAAGCCGATGACCAGCGTTTTTCTGCCGCGCCAGGACGGTTCGCTCGAAGAGTACCGGCTTCGGGGCGAACCGATCACCCGACCCGGAGCGGCCCCGACCTTCAACCGCATCGCCTATGCGGCCGCGCATGTCGTTTCCGATCCGCTTCGCGACAGCGACCCTTGGGGCAATCCGGCAATCGACTGGGAAGCGACAATGGCCTTCCGCCATCACCTGTGGGGCCTCGGCTTCCGGATCGCCGAGGCGATGGATACGGCGCAACGCGGCATGGGGCTTACATGGGCGGCGGCGCAGGAGCTGATCCGCCGCTCGCTCGCCGAAGCGCGAAGCGTTCCGGGCGCCGATCTCGCCTGCGGCGCCGGCACCGACCACCTTTCGCCGGCCGACGCGCGCTCGATTGACGATGTCATCGCGGCCTACGAGGAGCAGGTCGGCTTCGTCGAAGCCGAGGGCGGCCGCGCGATCATGATGGCGAGCCGGGCGCTCGCGCGCGTGGCGCGCTCCCCCGACGACTACCGGCGTGTCTACGGCCGCATCCTGTCCCAGACCAGGGACAAGGTCGTACTCCACTGGCTGGGCGACATGTTCGACCCGCAGCTCAAAGGCTATTGGGGCTCGGAAAACTTCGGGCAGGCGCTCGAAACGGTGCTGGCCATCATCGGCGAGAACAGCGCCAAGGTAGAGGGAATCAAGATTTCGCTGCTCGACAACGCCAAGGAATTGGCGCTGCGCAGCCGGCTCCCCGAGGGCGTGCTCTGCTTCACCGGCGACGATTTCAACTATGCGGAACTGATCGAGGGCGACAGCAAGAAGTACAGCCACGCACTGCTCGGCATCTTCGACGCCGTCGCGCCGTCGGCCTCGAAGGCGCTCGCGGCCCTCGCCGAGGGCGATCTTGCGACCTTTCGCGGCGTCATAGAGCCGACCGTGCCGCTCTCGCGCAAGATCTTCGAGGCGCCGACGCAATACTACAAGGCCGGCGTCGTCTTCCTGGCCTGGCTGAACGGCCACCAACGGCATTTCACCCTGCCGGCCGGCCTGCAATCGGCTCGCGGATTGCTCCACTATGCCGATATCTTCCGCCTGGCGGATCAGGCCAATGTGCTCGACAAGCCGGAGCTGGCTACTGAGCGGATGCACAATCTGCTGGCTGTGCTGGGGGTGGAGCAGGCGTAGATCTCACCTGTCTTCATCGGGGAGGTTATGCCCCCTCATCGCCTTCGCGACCTTCTCCCCGCAAGCGGGGCGAAGGGGCGACGGCGCGCGCGGTCCCCCTCCACACCACAGGCGTAGCCGCAATGAGATCGCCCGTGTGGCGCGTCCCCTCCCGCCGCTTGCGGGGAAAGGATCGGGGGCAATCACCCCCTATATTTTCAAAGACAAGACCCTAAGCCGCCAGCCCCTTCTTCGCCAGCATCGCATCCGGGCTCGGCAGCTTGCCGCGGAAGGCCTTGTAGGCGTCTTCCGGATCGACGGAGCCGCCGACCGAGTAGATATTGTCCTTCAGTCTGGCCGCCATCGCCGGGTCGAAGGGATCGCCGGTCTCCTCGAAGGCCGCGAATGCATCGGCGTCGAGCACCTCCGACCACATGTAGGAGTAGTAGCCGGCCGAATAGCCGTCGCCGGAGAAGACGTGAAGAAAATGCGGGCTGCGGTGGCGCATGACGATCGACTGCGGCAGGCCGATCTTCTCGAGCGTCGCCGCTTCGAGCGCCATCGGATCGCCGACCTCTTCCGCCGTGTGACAGGCCATGTCGACGAGCGCCGAGGCGGTAAACTCGACCGTCGCGAAACCGGAATTGAACGTCCGGGCCGCCAACACCTTGTCGAGCAGCGCCTGCGGCATCGGCTCGCCGGTCCTGTAGTGCACCGCATATTTCCTGAGAATGTCCGGCACCGTCAGCCAATGCTCGTAAAGCTGCGAGGGCAGCTCCACGAAATCGCGCGCGACGCCGGTACCCGAAACCGAGGGATAGGTGACATTGGAAAGCATGCCGTGCAGCGCATGGCCGAATTCGTGGAAGAGCGTGCGGGCGTCGTCGATCGATAGGAGCGCCGGCTTGCCCTCGGCGGGCTTGGCGAAGTTGCAGACATTGTACACGATCGGGATTTCGCCAATTGCGCCGTTCTCGAGCTTCAGCCTGTGCTGCGACTGAAAGGAGCTCATCCATGCGCCGGAGCGTTTCGAGGAGCGCGCGAAATAATCACCGAGGAAAAGGGCCGTGAGCCTGCCTGAGGCGTCGCGTATCTCGAAGACGCGGACGTCCGGGTGATAGGCGGGAACGCCATTCTTCTCGGTTGCGGTGATGCCGAAGAGGCGGCCGGCGACGGCGAAGCAGGCGTCGATGATCTTCTCCAGCTGCAGATAGGGCTTCAGTTCGCTTTCCGAAAAGCTGAATTTCCGGGCCCTGAATTTTTCCGCATAGTGTCGCCAGTCCCAAGGCATGACCTCGTGGTTGCGGCCCTCTTCGGCAATGAGCGTGGCGAGTTCCGCCTCCTCTTCCCGGGCCCGCGCCACCGCCTTTTCCCATACCTGCATCAGCAGGCCGTTCACGGCTTCAGGGGTCTTCGCCATGGTGTTGTCGAGCTTCAGCGCCGCATAATTCTCATAGCCGAGCAGTTTCGCCTTCTCCGCCCGGAGAGCGAGCGTTTCGGCGATGATGCCGCGATTGTCGGTCTCGCCGCCATTTTCGCCGCGCGCCGTCCAGGCCCTGAAAGCCTGTTCGCGCAGTTCCCGTCTTTCGGAGAAGGTCAGGAACGGCTCGATGATCGAGCGCGACAGCGTGACCGCATATTTATCTTCCTCGCCGCGCTCGCGCGCGGCCGCCGCCATCGCATCTCTCAGGAAATCCGGAATCCCCGCCAGGTCCTCTTCGCTCGACAGGATGAGCGCCCAGTCCTTCTCGTCTGCGAGAACGTTCTGCCCGAACCTGGCGCCGAGGCCGGCGAGCTTCTCGTTGATCGCCGCGAGACGCTCCTGCTCGGGCTTGTCAAGCTTGGCGCCCGCTTTCA
Source organism: Sinorhizobium sp. 22678 (assembly GCF_052044265.1). Taxonomy (NCBI): domain Bacteria; kingdom Pseudomonadati; phylum Pseudomonadota; class Alphaproteobacteria; order Hyphomicrobiales; family Rhizobiaceae; genus Sinorhizobium; species Sinorhizobium sp. 22678. Next base: position 157,556 of record NZ_JBQEMS010000009.1, read on the forward strand.
CGAAGCTCTTCCAGTGCCGTTCCAGAACGCGCATGGCTTCGACATCGAGGCCGAGCTCTTCCCTTTTCTCCCAGAGTGCGTCGATGCGGCCGAAGAGTGCCGGGTTGGTGCCGATCTTCGAATAATGGCGCGACATTTTCGGTGCGATCTCGCGCTCCAGCGCCTGAATCACCTCGTTCGTATGGGCGCCCGCCTTGCTCCAGAAGAGAGCGGAGACGCGCGAAAGTTCATCGCCGGCGATTTCCAGCGCGGCGACGGTGTTGTCGAAGGTGGGCTCCTCCGCATTGTTGGCAATGGCCTCGATCTCCGCCTCGTGACTCGCCAATGCCGCATCGAAGGCAGGCGCGAAATCCTCGTCCATGATCGCCTCGAACCGGGGCAGGCCCTCGTGTCCGGTCCAGTTGACGAGGGCGGGATTGAGCGAAGCGCTGTCGGTCATCAGGATTCCTTTCGAATGCGGGAGCGCGGCGAAAACCGCAAAGCAGGTGCTTGAAGTGGTCGATCGGCGCCGGACCGTCAAGGTTTGCGCAGGGCGAAAAGGCCGGGCGCTGCTTGCCAGGCCGCCTGCGGAAAGGCGCCGAAAAGAAGCGTTTCCGACATGGTGAAATCCCCGGTTGAGTTCAGCCATTCGAGCGCCGGCGCGCGATTCCGTCAAGCGGAAACAGGGTAGCGGTGACACCGGAGCACGCACAATTCTTTCGCAGACGCAATTTCCCTTGATACGAAGTTGCGCTAAGAACCCGGCCGAGTTTTCACGCGAGAAGGACTATCCATGACTGTGCGCAATCTCTTCCTTCTGCCCGGCGACGGCATCGGCCCGGAAGCCATGGCGGAAGTCCGCAAAATCATCGCTTACATGAATGCCGAGCGAGACGCCGGCTTCGTGACGGACGAGGGGCTTGCGGGTGGCTCGGCCTATGACACCCATGGCGCGGCGATCTCCGAAGCGGATATGGCGAAGGCGCTTGCCGCCGATGCGGTGCTCTTCGGCGCCGTCGGCGGACCGAAATGGGATGCGGTGCCCTATGAGGTGCGGCCGGAAGCCGGGCTCCTGCGCCTGCGCAAGGACCTCGAGCTTTTCGCCAACCTTCGCCCCGCCATCTGCTACCCGGCGCTTGCCAACGCATCGTCGCTGAAGCCCGAGCTGGTCGAGGGCCTCGACATCCTCATCGTGCGCGAGCTGACGGGCGGCGTCTATTTCGGCGAGCCCAAGGAGATCATCGATCTCGGCAACGGCCAGAAGCGCGGCATCGACACGCAGGTCTACGACACCTACGAGATCGAGCGCATCGCCGGGGTCGCCTTCGAACTCGCCCGCACCCGCAACAATCGCGTCTGCTCGATGGAAAAGCGCAACGTGATGAAGTCGGGCGTGCTCTGGAACCAGGTCGTGACCGAGACGCACAAGGCGAAGTATTCCGACGTCCAGCTCGAGCACATGCTGGCGGATGCCGGCGGCATGCAGCTCGTGCGGCAGCCGAAGCAGTTCGACGTGATCGTCACCGACAACCTTTTCGGCGACATGCTGTCCGACGTCGCCGCCATGCTGACAGGCTCGCTCGGCATGCTGCCCTCCGCCTCGCTCGGCGCTCCGGATGCCAAGACCGGCAAGCGCAAGGCGCTCTACGAGCCGGTGCACGGCTCGGCGCCGGACATCGCCGGCAAGGGGGTCGCCAATCCGATCGCCATGATCGCTTCCTTCGCCATGTGCCTGCGCTACTCCTTCAACCTCGTGAAGGAAGCCGACGGCCTGGAGAAGGCGATCGCCAACGTGCTCGATCAGGGCATCCGCACCGGCGACATCATGGCGGAAGGCTGCCGGAAAGTCGGTACGGCCGAGATGGGCGACGCGATCCTCGCCGAGTTCAAGAGCCTCTCGGCCTGACGACTGCGCCTTCGCTTGCGGCCCGAATAGTCGAACCGCACCTCCGGCCTTGCCGGGGGTGCTTCGCGTTTACGGGGTCTTGATTTTGCCGGCCGAGCCTTCACATCCATAAGGCGAAGGAAGGAGCAAAATGAACCGACCGCTTTCACTGACCGTCTGGATCTGGCTGATGACGGTCGTCCTCGTCGTCGCCTTCACCCCGTTCGACCCGCATCTTTCCGAATGGGCGCAAGGTCTGCCGGAGGAGATCGTCGGCTTCAACCGCGCCATCACCGATATCGGCACCTTCGCCTGGATGATCTACAGCTCGGCCCTGCTGCTGCTGATCGCCTTCGTCGTCCGCCGATCCTCCGCGCGCGACACCTTGCGGCAGAGGGCGCGCGCGGCCCGCAATCTGTCCGCCTATTTCCTGCTGACGATCGGCACGGCGAGCGCGCTGGTGCACGGCCTGAAATTTCTGATCGGCCGCGCCCGTCCCGAGCTCCTTGCAGATTACGGCCCCTACAGCCTCACGCCCTTTACCGGCGACACGCTGTTCGAAAGCTTCCCGTCGGGACATTCCACGGCGGCCGGCGCCTTCTTCGGCGCCTTCGCGATGGTGATGCCGCAGCTTCGGCCGCTGTTTCTGCTGCTGGCCCTGCTTGTCGGCATCTCGCGCGTCGTGGTCGGCGCGCATTACCCGAGCGATGTCGCCGCCGGCCTGCTGCTCGGGCTCTGGGTCGCGCTGATGATGGCTTTCCTCTTTGCCCGGCAGGGCTGGCTATTCAAGCGCGGTGCGGCCGGCTGGCCTGTGCTGAGGCATGTGGAGCACGAGGCCGAGGAAAGGGAAGCCGAGTAAATCGAAAAAAAGCCGGCGCGGAAGCCGCGCCGGAGTCAGGAGAGCTGTTGAGTTGGCGGAATGGGAAACACGCTCCCATCCCGCTCCCGTCCGCCGGCTCATTCCATCGTGTGGATATCCCGGTCCTTCGTCTCGGGCAGGAACAGAAGACCGATCACCAGCGTGATGCCCGCGAAAACGATCGGGTACCAGAGGCCGTAGTAGATATCGCCCTTTGCCGCGCTCATCGCGAAGGCCGTTGCCGGGAGCAGCCCGCCGAACCAACCATTGCCGATATGGTAGGGCAGCGACATGCCGGTATAGCGGATGCGGGTCGGGAAGAGTTCGACGAGCAGCGCCGCAATCGGGCCGTAGACCATCGTCACATAGATGACGAGCACGGTCAGTACAGCAATGATCACCGTCCAGTTGACGCGGGCCGGGTCGGCCACCATCGTGAAGGCGCCGCCCTTGTCTATGCTGTAGACCGCCATTTCGGTGGCGCTGCCGACTTCTTCCTGGGTGAGCAGCTTGTCGGCGACGAGCTTGTCGGCCGGCACCATGGCCTTTTCGCCGGCGCGCACGGCAGCGGCGTCGAGGCCAAGTTCCGGATTGGCAGCGACGAAGGCGTCGAGCTTCGATTCCGGAACCTTGGCAACGCCGCGCACCAGCGGATAGCCCGCGGCCTGCAGCGCCATGTTGATCTGCTTGCCGAAAGCCGCTTCCTCGGCCTTCGCCTTGTCGCCGGCCGCAACGGCGTCAAAGCTGGTGATCGTCGTTTCGCCGATCTTCACCGTCGCCGGTGTCCCCGCAGCCGCCGTGGTCACGACGTCATAGGGAACCGAGTTCTTGGTCAGGAAGGCGGTGGCGATGTCGCAGGAGGTGGTGAACTTCGCCGTGCCCGTCGGGTTGAACTGGAACCTGCAGTCGCCCGGAGCCGCGGTGACGGTGGCGCGAACGTTCTGCTGCGCTTCCGCAAGCGCTGGGTTGCCGGCCCAAGTCATCGCCTTGAACAGCGGGAAGTAGGTGAGCATGGCAAGCAGGAGACCCGCCATGATGATCGGCTTGCGGCCGATCTTGTCCGACAGCCAGCCGAAGAAGACGAAAAAGCCTGTGCCGATAAGGAGCGAGGCGGCAACCATCAGGTTTGCCGACTGGCCGTCAATCTTCAGAATGCTCTGCAGGAAGAACAGCGCGTAGAACTGGCCGGAATACCAGACCACAGCCTGGCCAACGACCGCGCCGAAGAGCGCCAGAAGGGCGATCTTGGCGTTGCGCCACTGGCCGAAAGCTTCCGTCAGCGGCGCCTTCGAACCCTTGCCCTCTTCCTTCATCTTCTTGAAGGCAGGAGACTCGTTCATCTTCAGGCGGATCCAGACGGAGACGCCGAGCAGCACGAAAGAGAGCAGGAAGGGTATGCGCCAGCCCCACTCGGCAAAAGCTTCCTTGCCCAGCATGTACTGGACCAGAAGGATAACCACCAGCGAGAGGAAGAGACCAAGCGTCGCCGTCGTCTGGATCCACGAGGTGAAATAGCCGCGGCGGCCGTGCGGCGCATGCTCTGCCACATAGGTCGCGGCACCCCCGTATTCACCGCCGAGCGCAAGACCCTGCAGGAGGCGGAGCCCGATCAGGATGATCGGAGCCGCAATGCCGATCGAGGCGGCACCGGGCAGGACGCCGACGAGGAAGGTCGACAGGCCCATGATCAGAATGGTGACGAGGAATGTGTATTTGCGGCCGACGAGGTCGCCCAGGCGACCGAAAACCAGCGCGCCGAACGGCCGGACAAGGAAGCCGGCGGCGAAGGCGAGAAGCGCAAAGATGTTGCGCGTGGTCTCGGGATACTGGCTGAAGAAGGTTGCACCGATATAAACGGCAAGCGAACCGTAAAGATAGAAATCATACCATTCGAAGACGGTACCGAGCGACGAGGCGAAGATGACCTTCTTCTCCTCGCCGGTCATCGGGCCGGCTTTTGTGCCGCCCGCTGTCACGACGTTTGCCATTTTGATTCCTCCACTCCAAAATCGGTCTATTGGAGCGCCCATTCCCCGGTCCGGACATTCCTCCCTGAACGTCGGGTCCCCTTTGACATCCGGGCGTGGTGCGCCTCGCAACAAGATGTCAGAAAAGTGGCACGCGAGGCAGGGATGCTTTGGGCTTATGACTTTCGTCTAATGCCGGGATCACCATGCTCGCGCCCGCACATCATGAAGTCTTCAATCGTGCAACGGGCCAGCCCTGCCTTCCGTGACGACCGCTCGGGAGCCTCCGCGGCTTGACTCTTGCCGAAAAGCCGGTAAGAGCAGCGGCGAACGAGGAAACCGCCATGGGACCGAAGGGTTCGTCCATCGCTGCGCTGAATTTGCCGGCCCATACCGCCGGGCGGATAAGCCATTTCTCGCTCGCGCGCAAAACCACGGCCAAAACGACGACGAAAACCGTCTGACGTCTCTGGCCCTCCGCTCTCTCCCCGGTAAGGCCGGGGACAGGAACTTCGCGGTCGCACCGCGCAGTTTCCCCCTCCACCAAACGAGGAGAGACAGAAAGAGAGCTTAGATCATGGGTTTCAAAATTGCTGTCGCAGGCGCCACCGGCAATGTCGGCCGGGAGATGCTGAACATTCTTTCCGAGCGCGGCTTTCCGGCCGACGAAGTGGTGGCGCTCGCCTCCTCGCGCTCGGTCGGCACCGAGGTCTCCTACGGCGACAAGACGCTGAAGGTGACGAACCTCGACACCTATGATTTTTCCGACACCGACATCTGCCTGATGTCGGCCGGCGGCGCCGTCTCGCAGAAATACTCGCCGAAGATCGGCCGGGAGGGTTGCGTCGTCATCGACAATTCCTCGGCCTGGCGCTACGACGCCGATGTTCCGCTGATCGTACCGGAAGTGAACGCGGACGCGATCGCGCAGTTCTCCAAGAAAAACATCATCGCCAATCCGAATTGCTCGACGGCGCAGCTCGTGGTGGCGCTGAAGCCGCTGCACGACCATGCCAAGATCAAGCGCATCGTCGTTTCCACCTATCAGTCGGTTTCCGGCGCCGGCAAGGACGGCATGGACGAGCTCTTCAACCAGACCCGCGCTGTCTTCGTCGCCGATCCGATCGAGAGCAAGAAGTTCACCAAGCGCATCGCCTTCAACGTCATTCCGCATATCGACGTCTTCATGGAGGACGGCTACACCAAGGAAGAGTGGAAGGTACTGGCCGAAACCAAGAAGATGCTCGACCCGAAGATCAAGGTGACCTGCACGGCCGTGCGCGTCCCGGTCTTCATCGGTCATTCGGAATCGGTCAATATCGAATTCGAAAACGAGATCACCGCCGACGAGGCGCGCGAGATCCTGCGCGAAGCGCCGGGCTGCCTGGTCGTCGACAAGCATGAGAACGGCGGCTATGTGACGCCTTACGAATGCGCCGGCGAGGACGCGACCTACATCTCGCGCATCCGCGAGGATGCGACGGTCGAAAACGGCCTCAACATGTGGATCGTCTCGGACAACCTGCGCAAGGGCGCGGCGCTCAACGCGGTGCAGATCGCAGAGCTGTTGATCAACCGCGGCCTGATCAAACCGCGCAAGCAGGCGGCTTGATCGGCCTCGGTCGGGCAAATTTTAAGCCCCGCCTGCTTCGTTACGGCGACAGGCGGGGTTCGCAGTTCGTCGGCGGGCAATGGATTCACGTGAAACCATCGTGCCGGCGACGAGCGGATGACGAAGCGGGAATTTCGAAGGCAACAAATTCGGGCAATCGACGGGGTAATCCATGCATAGGGTGAAGAGCGCAGCAGCGGGCCTGGCGGCCCTGATCTCAACCGTAGTTCTTCCGGCGGACGCCTCTGCGGCGCAGTGCGGCAATGACGGCAGCGGCTTCTCCGCCTGGCTGTCGGAATTCAAGCGCGAAGCCGCCGGGAACGGCATCAGCCCTTCGGTGGTCGACCAGGCGCTCGCCAACGTCTCCTACAGCAGGGCGACGATCCGGGCCGATCGCGGCCAGAAGAGCTTCAAGCTGTCGCTCGACCAGTTCATGCAGAAGCGCGGCGGTCAGGTGATCATTTCGCGCGGCAAGAAGCTGCGGGCGCAGAATGCCAGGCTCTTCCAGAGCATCGAGCAGCGCTACGGCGTTCCCGCCGGCCCATTGATCGCCATCTGGGGCATGGAGACCGGCTTCGGCTCGTTCCTGGGCAAGGAACACACGCTTTCCGCCGTCTCGACGCTCGCCTATGATTGTCGCCGCTCGGATTATTTCACCAACCAGCTTTACGCCGCCCTCCAGCTCGTCGAGCGCGGCGACCTCAGCCCGGCCGCCCGCGGGGCGGCGCACGGCGAGATCGGGCAGACGCAATTCCTCCCGGTGAACGTGCTGAAATACGGCGTGGACGGGGACGGCAACGGCCATGTCGACATGGTCCGCTCCAAAGCGGATGCGCTTGCCTCAACCGCAAATTTCCTGCGCGGCCATGGTTGGCAGCCGGGCGGCGGCTATCAGCCGGGCGAGGTCAACTTCGCCGCCATCCAGGGCTGGAACGCCGCCAGCGTCTATCAGCAGGCGATCGCCATCATCGGCGCCGAGATCGACGGCGGGTGACAGCGGTTTTGCCCCTCACCCCGCTGCCGCGACTTCTCTCCCGCTAGCGGGGGAGAAGGGACAGGCAGGCGGACGAGGGGCCTGACTGGCGACCGTTACATTCCCGGTCGGGAAAAATCGCCGGTCTTCGCGTCCATGACCCAGAGCTCACCGGTCGAGATGTCGAACCATGCGCCGTGGAGACGAAGCTTTCCCTTCGACTCGAGAACGTTCACGCAGGGGAACGTCCTCAGATTGGCGATCGAATTGCGGATGGAGACCCGCTCGAGCGCACGCTGTCGTTCCGCCGGAGTCATCACGTCATTGCTCTGGATCTGCTCGGCGGCCGGTTTCAGGAGGTTCATCCAGCGGCCGATGAAATCGCCGGGGGAGAGGGGCTCGGCGTCCGGGTCGAGTGCCGCCTTGATGCCGCCGCAGCGCCCGTGGCCCATGACCACGATGTTGGTGACCCGCAGCGACTGGACCGCGAATTCGAGCGCGGCCGAGGTCGAATGATAATGTCCGTCCGGTTCATATGGCGGCATCATGTTGGCGACGTTGCGCACGACGAAGAGTTCTCCCGGGCCGGCATCGAAGATTGTTTCGGGCGCGGCGCGGGAGTCGCAACAGGCGACGACCATCGTCCTCGGTTTCTGACCGCTCTCGGCGAGCGTTTTGTAGCGCTGCTGCTGTTCGGTGAAGCGACCGCTCATGAAATTGCGGTAGCCGGTCAGAAGATGTTCCGGAAAGCCCTGTATATCCATCGGTAACCCCGTTTCATCCACTCGTTCCTGCTGCATCGTCCTGGTGCTCCTGTCTTTGATCGGGATTCAAGGAAACATGCGGGTAGCGTGTCTGAAAGACGCACCGGGAACCATGAAGCGTCGAACTGTTACAGCGTGCTCCGGCCATCCGAAAGGGCGAAATGCGCCTATGAGGCAATTCTTCCATATCTGACGCTATTTCTTCCGCGCCTGGCTCGGATGCATGAGGCGGCGCATCTGCACCATTGCCATCGGCGTCGCCAGGCTCGATGCATCCTGTTCGAGCGTCAGTTCGTCGGAATCGCGCTTGCGGCTTCTCGCGATGATCTCGTAGACGCTGGCGGTCGCCATCTGCAGCGCGCGTTCCTCCGGCAACCCTTCCAGCAGGCGCGCCAGGAATACGGCCGAGAGCAGATCGCCGGTGCCGTTCGGAGGATTGTCGATCAGTCGGTGCTCGGCAAGCAGCGCATGGCGTCCGGACAGGTAAAGATTGCCCGTGCCGCCGCTCATCATCGGTATCGCCGACGTCACCAGCACGCGTGACGGCCCGAGGTCGACCGCCGCGTCGAGGATGGCCGCATTCGTCTCGAGCGAAGCACCTGCCAACCAGGAAAGCTCGAACCGGTTGGGCGTGGCGAGCGTCGCAAGCGGCAGCAGCAGGTCGCGGATGGCGCTGGCGATCTCCACCGGGACGTAGAGGCCGCCCGCATCGCCAAGAATCGGATCGCAGGCATAGAAGAGCGCGGGATTGCGCTGGCGCAGCGCCTTCACGAGGCCGGCAACGGCCGCCGCCTGTTCGGGGGAACCCAGATAGCCGGACAGCACCCCGCGCACCTCGCCGATCCAGGGCGCAGCGACGAGATCGCCGATGATCGAGCGGAAGTCCTCGTCCGGCATGGTCACCCGCGTCGACCGACCGTGTCCCGGATGCCAGGGAAGCACGACCGTCGGCAGGGCCCAGACCCGGTGGCCGAGCATTTCCAGCGCGAAGACGGCAGCCCGGTTGCCGACCGCGCCGCGCACCACATGACTCGAAATGACGATGACGGCACCGGGCGCGGCAGGCGTGTCGGACATTGGGAGACCCCGTTATTCGCTTTCGAAGTGTGATCGCCCGCCCCTCACGGACTGTCAACTGCTGCTCGTGCAGACCCCCGTGACAGAATCTTCGGCGTTTTCGTTCGTTTTTGCGGTTTTTCGGGAAATTTTTGCAAAATTGGCTTCGATTTAAATGGATTTAGGTCGAATCTATGTGATTTTCTCCAAAATTCGGCTCCATTTTGCCGAAATCCTTCATAAAAACGGTCGCCATTGGGCATGGTTCTGCTAGGTTCAACCATCATGAGTGGAGAGCGATTTCATGGGCGTGAAGCATAATCCGAAGCGGGACCGGCACATCGATGCGGCCCGGGCGGCAGGGTCCAGATTCGGGGCCGAGACACTGCCACCGGAAATCCTCTTCGGCGGAGCGAGCAACGACGACCTCGACCGTTACACGCCTGAGATGCTGGCGCTCACCGCTGCCCACGCACGCAGCGAACTCGCACGCTGGGACGGCGGCAAGCCCCAGGTCTCGGTGGAGACGGTAGCAGGGGTCGCACCGGGTGGTATCGAGGTTTCGATCATCGCGATCACCGAACGCAACATGCCCTTCCTTTACGATTCGGTGATGGGAGAGGTGACGAGTACCCACCGCGACATCCACCTGGCGATCCACCCGATTCTGGTGATGGAGCCCGGCAAACCCGTGAAGCTGTTCGATCCGGACGAGGAAAGCGCGCCCGAGCACCGCGTCAGCCACATTCAAATCCACTTGAGCAGGCTCACTCCGCTGGAGGCACGCTCATTGAGCAAGCGCATCTCGGATGTGCTGGAGCAGGTTCATCAAGCCGTACACGACTGGCCGGCGATGACCGCTCTGCTCGACCAGGCAATGCGGGAGCTCGAAGAATACAACGCTTCCCGCAAGAAGAGCGACCGCGACGAGGCGCTGGCGTTCCTTCGCTGGCTAAGAGATAACAACTTCACCTTCCTCGGCATGCGGGAATATACCTATTCCGGCAAGGGCGAACGGGCGACGGTCGAGCGCGGCAAGGGCAGGGGCCTCGGCATCCTGTCCAATCCGGACGTGCGGGTCCTGCGCCAGGGCAAGGATGCGGTGCTGACCACCCCGGAAATCCTCGCCTTCCTCGAGGGGCCTGACTTCCTGATCGTCACCAAGGCCAATGTGAAGTCGGTCGTCCACCGGCGTGCCCACATGGACTATATCGGCATCAAGCGTTTCGACGCCTCCGGCAACGTCGTCGGCGAACTGCGCATCGTCGGTCTGTTCACCTCGACGGCCTACACGCGGCAAGCGTCGGAGATCCCGCTGCTCAGGCACAAGATCGAGAAGATCGTCGATCATTTCGGCTATGATCCGCAGAGCCATTCCGGCAAGACGCTGGCGAACACGCTGGAAGCCTATCCGCGCGACGACCTTTTCCAGATCGACATCGGGCTGCTCGCCGCCTTCTGCGAACAGATCAACGAACTCGGCGACCGGCCGCGGGTGCGGGTGCTGCCGCGCATCGACCACTTCGACCGCTTCGTCTCGGTCATCGTGTTCGTGCCGCGCGAACAATACGATTCCGACGTCCGCGAAAAGATCGGCGACTATCTGAAGACGGTCTATGACGGCCGGGTCTCGGCCTATTACCCGGCCTTTCCCGAAGGCGGGCTTGCACGCGTCCATTTCATCATCGGCCGCTCGGGCGGCAAGACGCCACGGGTTCCCCAGGCGAAGCTCGAAGAGGCGGTCCGCGCAATCGTCACCCGCTGGATCGATCGGTTCAATCTGCTCGCCCGCAAGGAGGGCACGGAGATATCGGTCGGTGAAGCCTATCAGGCGGCCTTCACGCCCGCGGAAGCCTATGCCGACCTCGGAGACATCGCCGCCTGCACGGCCGGCGACCCGATCCGCATCTCCTTCTACCACCGACACCAGGAGCGGCCGGATACGCTGGAACTGAAGATCTTCCATGCCGACACGCCCGTTTCGCTGTCGCGCCGCGTGCCGCTTCTCGAAAATCTCGGCTTCCGTGTCATCAGCGAGCAGACCTACGACATCGGCGTGCACGTCCATGGGGACGAGCCCCGCGAGGTCGTCCTTCACGACATGGAGCTGATCCATCGCGACGGGCACACGCTCAACCTCGCCAGGATCGGCCCGGCCCTGGAGGAGGCCTTCCTGGCGGCCTGGAACGGCACGGCGGAGGACGACAATTTCAACAGGCTGGTCCTGCTTGCCGGGCTCACCGCCCGCGAAATCACGGTGCTGCGTGCCTATGCACGCTATCTGCGCCAGGCCGGCATCACCTATTCCCAAGGCTATATCGCCGATACTCTGAACAAATATCCGACGATCGCCGCCGACATCTTCCGCCTCTTCTCCACGCGCATGGATCCGACGACGGAGGGGAAAGCGCGCACGAAGAAGTGCAACGCCTTGCTGACGGGCATCGAGGAGGCGCTGTCGGCCGTGCCCAGCCTCGACGAGGACAGGATCCTGCGCCGCTACGTCAATGCGGTCCAGTCGACGCTCCGGACGAACTATTTCCAAAAGGACGCCGAAGGCAGGCCGCGCGCGGTTCTTGCCTTCAAGCTCGATCCGAAGCAGCTCGAAGGCCTGCCGGAACCGCGGCCTTTCCGCGAGATTTTCGTCTACGGCACGGAAGTGGAAGGCGTCCATCTGCGCTTCGGCAAGGTGGCGCGCGGCGGCCTTCGCTGGTCCGACCGGGCACAGGATTACCGGACCGAGGTGCTCGGCCTCGTCAAGGCGCAGCAGGTGAAGAACGCCGTCATCGTTCCGGTCGGCGCCAAGGGCGGCTTCTACCCGAAGCAGCTGCCTGTCGGCGGCAGCCGCGACGAGGTCTTCAAGGCGGGAACGGAAGCGTACAAGACCTATATCCGGACGCTGCTCTCCGTCACCGACAATATCGTCGGCCAGGACGTCGTTCCCCCGGAGGACACGCTGCGGCTCGACGGCGACGACCCCTATTTCGTCGTTGCCGCCGACAAGGGAACGGCAACCTTCTCCGACACGGCGAATGCGCTCGCCCAGGAAGCGGACTTCTGGCTGGACGACGCCTTCGCTTCAGGCGGCTCCGCCGGCTACGACCACAAGAAGATGGGAATCACCGCGCGCGGCGCGTGGGAGGCCGTCAAGCGGCACTTCCGCGAAATGGACGTCGACATCCAGACGACGCCCTTCACCGTCGCCGGCGTCGGCGACATGTCGGGCGACGTCTTCGGCAACGGCATGCTGCTTTCGGAAAAGATCCGGCTGATCGCCGCCTTCGATCACCGCGATATCTTCATCGATCCCGAGCCGGATATCGATCTCTCCTTTGCCGAGCGCAAGCGAATGTTCGCGCTTTCGCGCTCCAGCTGGCAGGACTATGACCGTAAGACGCTCTCGCCCGGTGCGATGATCATTTCGCGTTCGGAAAAACTGGTGACACTCACCCCCGAAGCGATGGCGGCGATCGGCATCGACAAGTCGAAGGCGACGCCCTTCGAGATCATGAGCGCGATCCTGAAGAGCCCGGTCGACCTGCTCTGGTTCGGCGGCATCGGCACCTATGTGCGGGGCACCAACGAGACGGATGCGGAGGTCGGCGACCGCGCCAACGACGCGATCCGCGTCTCCGCCGAGGACGTGCGGGCGCGCGTGATCGGCGAGGGCGCCAATCTCGGCGTCACCCAGAAAGGCCGGATCGGCTTCTCGCTCAATGGCGGGCGCTGCAACTCCGATGCCATCGACAACTCGGCCGGCGTCAATTCCTCCGACGTCGAGGTCAACATCAAGATCGCGCTTGCCTCCGCCATGCGCGAAGGCCGCCTGACCCGCCCCAAGCGCAACACGCTTCTGGCATCGATGACGGACGAGGTGGGACATCTCGTGCTGCGCAACAACTACCAGCAGTCGCTGGCGATCTCGCTCACCGAGATGCAGGGCCTCGCCAACCGCACGCCGCTGGCGCGGCTGATGGCGCGGCTGGAGGCCGACGGCCACCTCAACCGCAAGGTCGAAACCCTGCCGACCGACCAGGCGATGAGCGAGCGCTACCAGGCGGGCCGGCCGCTCACGCGCCCGGAGATCGGCGTGCTGCTCTCCTATGCGAAACTGGTGCTCTTCGACGAGCTGATCGTCAGCGAGCTTCCGGACGACCCCTATTTCACCGCGACCCTGGAGCGCTACTTCCCCGCAAAGATGCGCAAGGCCTATGCCGGCGACATTCACGGGCACCGGCTGCGCCGCGAAATCGTCGCGACCGTACTCGCCAACGAAACGATAAACCGCGGCGGCCCCGCTTTCGTTTCGACGCTGACGGATGCCACCGGCTTCCTCTCCGCCGATGTCGTGAAGGCAGCGGTGCTGGCCCTGGATGGCTTCGATCTGCCGCGCATCTACGGCGAGATCGACGCGCTCGACAACAGGATCAGCGGCGTGATCCAGAACCGGCTCTATCATGAGGTGGGGCGTATCTTTGCGCTCGTCGCCGAACGGGCGCTGCGCACCCGCGCCTCCGAGGGCTCCGTGGCCGAAGCGGTTGCCCGGCTTCGCGACGGACTGCAGAAGCTGCGCGGCACCATGCGGGCGGCGATATCCAGGGAGGGGGCCGAGGAAGCGCGCCTGAGGGCCGCCGGCTTCATCGAAAACGGCGTGCCGGCAAAGCTTGCCGAGGAAATCGCCGAACTGTCGCTCATGACCCTGGTCCCTGAGATCATGCAGATCGCCACGGTCACCGGCGAGCCGCTGAGCCGCACCGCCCAGGCCTATTTCACCGTCACCGAGAGCCTGAGGATCAACCGCCTGCTGGCGGCCGCCGACCGCGTGCCCGCCACCGAGCAGTTCGAGTCGATGGCGCTCTCGCGGGCGGTCGGCGATATCGGCACCGCACGCCGCGATATCACCATCGCCGCCCTGGTCGAGCATAAGGGCGAGCGAAACCCCGTCCTCGCCTGGCAGGATCGCGATCGCCAACGCGTCGCGACTGTCGGCGACCAGCTGAGGCTCCTGACCGAAAAGGGCGAAACGACGCTCGCCAAGGTCACTGTCGCAGCCGGTCTCCTCAGCGATCTTGCACGCGGCTGGACGAAATGACACAGTCCCTCCGGCCATAACTCGGCCGGAGGGACCAATTCCGCTCCGGTCGAAGGTTGTTCTTCATTGCCCTGCCCGCCGCCCACGAACGCGGCGCGCTTGCGCAAATGCCGGGGAGGGATGAAGTGGATATCGCGGCTGGGCGAATGGAGGAGCGGCCTCGGACTTCCCGTCTCGGAATTGCCGGCTGGATGCTGTTCGACTGGGCCGCGCAACCCTTCTTCACCGTGATCACCACCTTCATCTTCGCACCCTATTTCGTTTCCCGGCTAACGGCCGATCCCGCCCAAGGGCAGGCGGTCTGGGGCTATACGCTGACCATTGCGGGGATCGTGATCGCCCTGCTTTCGCCGGTCCTCGGCGCCATTGCCGATGCGGCCGGCCCGCGAAAGCCGTGGATCGCCTTTTTCGCCGCCGTGAAGATCATCTCGCTCGCCCTGCTCTGGAACGCGGCGCCGGGCTCGTCCCTGATCTATACGGCGGTCTTTCTTGCGCTGGCGACCGTGGCCGCCGAATTTTCCATCGTCTTCAACGATTCGATGATGACGCGGCTCGTCAGCGAAAAGGAAGTGGGGCGCATCTCCAACATTGCCTGGGGCCTCGGCTATCTCGGCGGCATGATCGTGCTGATCGCCGTGGTCGCGCTGATTGCCGGAAGCCCCCAGACCGGCAAGACGGCGATCGGACTCGAACCTCTGTTCGGGCTCGATCCGGCAGAGGGCGAAGACGCCCGCATCACCGGCCCCATTTCCGCCGTCTGGTATATGGTTTTCATCCTGCCGATGTTCCTCTTCACGCCGGATGCGACCAGGGCAACGATGTCGATGGCGAAAGCAACCGCTCGGGGCTTCGAGGAACTGAAGGGCACGCTTGCCGAACTCAAGGAGAGGACCGGCATCTTGCGGTTCCTGATTGCCCGGATGATCTTCCAGGACGGCGTCAACGGGCTGCTCGCGCTCGGCGGCACCTTCGCGGCCGGGATGTTCGGATGGCAGACGATGGAGCTCGGGCTCTACGGCATCATCCTGAATGTCGTGGCGATTTTCGGCTGCCTTTATGCGAGCAGGCTCGATGCACGGCTCGGCTCCAAGACGATCGTCGTCGCAAGCCTCGTCTCACTGACGATCGCCACGCTCGGCATCGTCTCCACGGGGCCCGGTTTCACGCTCTTCGGGCTTGTCCCGCTTGGCTCGACGGACTCGGGCGGCCTCTTCGGCACCGCCGCCGAAAAGGCCTATATTCTTTACGGCCTGCTCGTCGGCGTCGCCTTCGGGCCGGTCCAGGCATCGTCCCGATCCTACCTCGCGCGCAGTGTTTCGCCCGACGAAGCCGGGCGCTATTTCGGTCTTTACGCCCTTTCCGGCCGCGCCACCTCGTTCCTGGCGCCCGCCTCGGTCGCGACGATCACGCTTATGACCGGTTCGGCCCGGATCGGCATGATGGCGCTGGTGGCCTTTTTCGGCGTCGGTCTCGTGATCCTCCTGCGGACTCCCTATCCGGCGCACCGGCCGCGATAGGTAGTCGAGCAGGAGGCCGGAGCGGGATGCGGTTTTCCTCCGCATCCGGCGTCTTAACGTCTTGGAATCGATCACGTTCATGTTTCAGGTCGAACCGACCTAAGTAGGGTTTCAACTTCTCCTCATCCTCATCCCTGTACTTGTCACAGGGATGAGAGCAGCGCCGCGTCTGCGGCGCGGGAAGCGTTCTTTCAGCCCAAGAACTTGGTCTGGCTGGATTTCTGTGACGGGCACAGGAATGAGGAAATCAAATAAGCCGCGGCGGTATCTTAAGGCGTTAGAGCACTTCCAGGTGTCACGGTTTTCCGCCCGGAAGTGCATTAGACAAAAGGGCTCTAGTGCCGGAAATGCCGCATGCCTGTGAAGACCATCGCGACATTGTGTTCGTCCGCCGCCGCGATCACTTCTTCGTCGCGCATCGAACCACCCGGCTGGATGACGGCGGTTGCGCCGGCCGCGATGGCTGACAGAAGACCGTCGGCGAAGGGGAGGAAGGCTTCCGAGGCGACGGCCGACCCGCGCGTCAGCGGCTCGGCGAGGCCGAGCGCCTTGGCCGCTTCTTCTGCCTTTATGGCAGCGATGCGGGCGGAATCGACGCGGCTCATCTGGCCGGCGCCGATGCCCGCCGTCTGGCCGTCCTTGGCATAGACGATGGCGTTGGACTTGACGTGCTTCGCCACCTTGAAGGCGAACTTCATGTCTTCGAGCTCCTGCGCCGTCGGCGCGCGCCTGGTGACCACCTGGAGCTCCAGGTCCTCTACCATACCGTTGTCGCGCGTCTGGACGAGCACACCGCCGGCGACGGTCTTCGCCGTCAGGCCGGGCGTGCGCGGATCCGGCAGGCCGCCGGTCGCAAGCAGCCGCAGGTTCGGTTTGCGGGCGATGACGGCTTTCGCCTCGTCGCTGGCCGACGGCGCGATGATGACCTCGGTGAAGAGTTTGACGATCTCTTCCGCAGTCTCGGCGTCGAGTTCCTGGTTGAGCGCGATGATGCCGCCGAATGCCGAGGTCGAATCGCAGGCGAGCGCCCGGCGATAGGCTTCCGCGAGCGAGGGCGCGGTCGCAACGCCGCAGGGATTGGCATGCTTGATGATGGCGCAGGCCGGTGCCTTTTCCGGCAGGAATTCCGCCACCAGTTCGAAGGCGGCATCGGTATCGTTGATGTTGTTGTAGGAGAGCTGCTTGCCCTGCAGCAGCGCCGCCGTAGCCACTCCCGGCCGTTTCTCGCCGGTCACGTAGAATCCGGCTTTCTGGTGCGGGTTTTCGCCGTAGCGCATCTCCTCCCTGAGCACGCCGCCGAGAACGCGGTGGCGCGGCATGGGCGTGTCGAGCACCTCGGCAAACCAGTTGGAGATCGCCGCATCATAGGCGGCCGTGCGGGCATAGGCCTTGGCCGCCATCTTCTGGCGGAAGGCGTAGCGCGTCGTCCCGTCTGCGATTTCCTCCAGCAGCGGCGAATAGTCCGCCGGGTCTGTGACGATCGTCACATAGGCATGGTTCTTGGCCGATGCCCGGATCATTGCGGGGCCGCCGATGTCGATATTCTCGACCGTGGTCGGGTAGTCGCCGCCTTTGGCGCGGACGTCTTCGAAGGGATAGAGATTGATGACTGCGAGATCGATCGCGGTGATGCCGTGCGCGCTCATGGCGTCCGCATGCTCCGCGTCGTCGCGGATCGCGAGAAGACCTCCATGGACGCCGGGGTGAAGCGTCTTGACGCGCCCGTCCATGATTTCCGGAAAGCCGGTCAGCTCCGAGACGTCGCTGACGGGAAGGCCGGCATCGGCAAGCGCCTTGTGCGTACCGCCGGTCGACACCAGCCGTATGCCCTTGTCGTTGAGGGCGCGGGCGAGTTCGACGATGCCCGTCTTGTCGGAGACCGAAAGGAGGGCGGTTTTGATCCGGACCTCGTCCGGGGCGGGGATCTTCTTGGAGGCGACAGCCATCGACCTTGCTCCTTTGGCAGCGCCGGACGCGTAGGGAGGAAGTTCCGGCGATTGGGATGGCTGCCCGTTAGCATAGCTTGTTGCCGGAAGGAACCTTCGGCGCCGCAACGACGGGAAAATAGGCCCGGCGCAGTTTCGGGGTCATCCCTCGCGCGTGAAAGTCCACTGGATCTCCGGCTGCGAGGCGGCGGAGAAGGTCACGCTTATCTGCGACGATGCGCGAACGCCGGAGGGATCGGCGAAGAAGATATCCTCCTCGATCGCGAGCGCACCGTCGCGGCAGGCGAAGAGCCATGTCTCTCCGTCGGGCGCCGTCAGATATATCTCGCTCTCGCTGTGCTGGCGCATGCCGATTGCCGGATGGATGTGGAAACGGGCGACCGCGGCCGCGTCGTCGTCATTTTCCGGATCGCTGCCATCCTCCAGCAGCAGGCGGTCGCGGCCGCGGATCAGTCGCCCGCCATTGAGAATTCCGATGTCGCGCTCGTGGATCAGGCCGAAGGGCGCAAGGTAGCCGTCGTGACTCGCTTTGACCTGCTCGATGCTTCCCGGCTCGTCCTTTCTCTCGACCGCGACGCGCGAGGGGCCGCTGATCATGATCGGGCCCAGAAACCGCGACTGCAAAAAACGGCAGGAAGAGGTGTCGTCGACGGTGACGGTGGAATGCGCAGCGGTCGTGCGCGCCATCTGCCTGAATCGTTCGCCGGCGAATTTCGGCGCGCCGGAGTTGACGACGAAGCGATTCCTGCCGGAGGACATCTCGAAGGAGAGGCAGCCGGCATGGGCGGTTCGCGACAGGTCGACCGAAAGCGGACGCCCAGTGTCCATGATGATGACGGTATCGCCCATCGACAGGCGTTCGTAATGGGCGTGTGGCAACGACCGGAACGGCTCGCCGGACGTCTCGTCATATCTGAGCACCGAGGCGAGCTCATGGGCGAGAACCGATGTCGCGCCGTTGAAGAGAGCGAGCTCCCCGCTCTGGTGGCGGAAGAAGCGGAGCGCCGGATACATGCGGTCGATGCAGGGGATGAGCCTCGAAGGCACGTCGTGGCCGAGATTGACATAGGTCTGGCGCAGCGGCAGCAGATCGAGCAGCAGCTCGAGCCCGGCCCGGGGGTTTCGGGAGAAATGCGCCCCGTCAGGCAGAAGCTGCCGCTCCAGCTCCAGATCCAGATTGCGCGACGCCTTGCGGATAGCCGAAGCCGTAGCCGGCATCGAAACGGAGGCCATGGCGAGTGCCAGGCGAACCCTCAGGCGCGCCTCTCCGTCGGTCACGGTCTCGGCGACATTCCGGAGGTGGCGGACCTGAAGGGCAAGGCTTCTCAGGAAGCGGCGATAGAAACCGTGCTCGGCATTACGCAGCACCACCGGCGAATGGGACAGCCAGGCGATGACGCGCTGCGCAACCACATCCGCTTCCCACGAGATTTCGCCGATGCTTCGGCCATGGCAGCCGATCCAGTCGTCCATGATCTGGCGCAGCCTGATCGAGCCGGCTTCGTCCTGGATCGCCCGCATGTGCCGCAGCCAGCCGAAGGAATGAAGGCGAACCGCGAACTCGTGCGACGGCAGGTCGATTTCGAAAGGCGACTCGCCTTCGGTATCCAGAACGCGGCCGGCGAGCGGAAAGCGACCCGCGAGAATCTCTTCGGCGGCGAAGGGATCGATGGCCCGAAGATCCGTGGGTGCGACGATCAGACGGGCGGGCGTGGAGCCTGCAACGCGCAGCGCCGCCGTCTTCCCGCGCGAAAGCAGGCGCGCCAATCGGCGTTGGCCTTCGCGCAAATACAAATATAGGAGCCTTGTTTTACTGGAAAACGTCATCGGCGCCCGTGGGTTTCCTCTTCAACCGGAGCCGATTCGAGGATCATGCAGAAGATCGGAATCGTGCGGGAAAGATCATTAAATATTTATCAACCCTGTCGCCATTGATAGGCGGGCCGTCCGAGGGCGTCAATTGTCAAAGCAAAACAGTCTGTTGATGAGCGCCCTCAGGCTCCCTCACGGCGCAGCACGGCGGCATAAAAACCATCGAGGCCACCGGCGAAGGGCGGTTCCAGTGGAAGCATCGCAGGTGTCGTGCGGAACTCTCCAAGCGGGGTGATCGCCTTTTCGAGCCCCGGCCAATCGGCTGCGTCGATCGGCACCCGTTCGCATCCGCCGTCGGCGACGACGCGGGCGACGACCTCCTCGCCCTCCAGCGGGTCGAGCGAGCAATTGGAAAAGACGATGAGGCCGCCGGGCTTCACCAGGGTAAGCGCATGCCGCAGCAGCCGTTCCTGCAGCCTGGCAAGCTTCTCGACGTCCGACGGGCCTTTCGTCCAGAGCACGTCGGGATGCCGCCGGGTGGTGCCCGTCGAGGAGCAGGGGGCGTCGAGAAGGGCCGCGTCAAAGAGCTCTTCCGGCCGGAACTCGGCCATGTCGCTCTCCTTGGTCCGGGCCTCGAAGCCCAGCCGCACGAGGTTCGCCTTGAGCCGCCGCAACCGGCTTGACGACTGATCAAGCGCGGTCACCTCGGCCCCCGCGAGGACGAGCTGCGCCGTCTTGCCGCCGGGCGCAGCACAGAGATCGACCACCTTTTTCCCGTGAATATCGCCGAAAAGGCGGGCCGGAATGGAAGCAGCCGCGTCCTGGACCCACCAGGCCCCTTCCGAAAAGCCTGAAAGCGACGGGATCGAACCGGAGAAGTCCTGAAGACGAACGGAGCCGGTCGGCAACACGGTGCCAGCGAGCCGTTCCGCCCAGGACGCCGCATCGGATTTCACGGTCACGTCGATGGCGGCGGGAACGAGCTGCGCCTCGGAGATGCGCTCGGCCTGGTCGGGACCGTAACAGGCGACGAGCCTGTCGAAGAACCAGCCGGGCATCGCCGGCACTTGCTGCAGCTTTTCGAGAATTTCGTCCTTTTCACGCGAAAGCCGCCGCAATACGGCATTGACGAGGCTTGCGAAACGGCGATTGCGCGGGTCGGACTGGGCCTGTTCCACTGCAAGATCGACTGCCGAATGATCCGGAACGTCGAGATAGAGAATTTGCGCGGCGGCAACGGTCAGCACGTGTTCGAGAGCCCGCGCACCCTCGGGGAGAGGCGTTTGCAGAAGCGAGTCGATGGCCGCGCGAATGCGCGGCAGATGGCGGAGTGCCGAGTTGAGAATGGCGCGCACCAGCGCGCGATCTGCTTCGCTCAACTCGCGATAGGCCGGGTTCCCGCGCTCCGGATCGAGCATTCCGTCGAGCGGCGTCTTGCGGTCCACCACCGCCGCCAGGATCTTCGCAGCCGCCTGGCGGCTCTTCAGGCCCGGTTTGGCCGCGGCATCCGCGTCGGGCCGGGCTCCTCCCGCTCTTGAGCGATTGTGCTCGCGGGATCGTTTCGGACGTGAATCGTTCTTGCGGTTTTCGGGCATCAGGACCAGGGGCCTTTCGGCGGTTCGGAACCACCGCGACCCCAGCCGGTTCTCGGGACAGAGCGCGATTTGCGCCCTGCATTATCAGGGCGGACCGGCGCCGTCGAGCCCGTGGACGCCTCGCGGGCCATTCTCTCCAGAGCCGCCACCCGGTTCTCCGTGTTCGGATGGGTCGAGAACAGATTGTCCATCCGCTCGCCCGAGAGGGGATTGATGATGAACATATGCGCCGTCGCCGGATTGCGCTCGGCGTCATTGTTATGGATGACCTGCGCGGCACCGGCGATCTTGCGAAGCGCCGAGGAAAGCCAGAGTGGATTGCCGCAGATCTCCGCGCCGCGGCGGTCGGCGGAATATTCGCGTGTACGGCTGATCGCCATCTGTACCAGCATGGCCGCGAGCGGGGCGACGATCATCGCGATGAGTACGCCGATGAAGCCGAGCGGATTGTTGTTCTCGCGGTTGCCACCGAAGAAGAAGGCGAAATTGCCAAGCATGGAAATCGCACCGGCGAGCGTCGCCGTCAGCGTCATCGTCAAAGTGTCGCGATACTGGATATGGGCGAGCTCATGCGCCATCACCCCGGCAACTTCCTCGTAGGAAAGCGAATGCAGCAGTCCCGTCGAAGCGGCGACCGCAGCGTTCTCCGGGTTGCGGCCGGTGGCGAAGGCATTCGGCTGGGGGCTGTCGATGACGTAGACGCGCGGCATCGGCAGGCCGGCATTCTTCGCCAGATCGCGGACGATCCCGTAATATTCCGGCGCGCTTCGCTCGTCCACCTCCTGCGCCCGGTACATCCGCAGGACCATCCGGTCGGAATTCCAGTAGGAGAAGAAGTTCATGCCCGCGGCGATGACGAGGGCGATCATCATGCCACCGCGGCCGCCGATGACATAGCCGACGGCCATGAAGAGGACGGTCATGAAGGCAAGCAGCATTGCCGTGCGCATGAGGTTCATGAATGAGCTCCAACCATATCGGTGTCCTTTCCGCGCCTCCTGGAAAGCCGCTTGCAGCCGCTTCGTTCCATTCGGTACGCGCAAAGGTTTCACGTGAATCAAGCTTTTCCGTTCACACGGAAGTGCCTATATGATGGGTATAGACGGCCAGCTCTTCAATATCGTTACGGAAACCGCGACCGGTATGCAGAACGACAACGACAATTCTCCCGACCGCCCCAAACGTCCGCTTTCCCCGGCAGCGCTGCGCGCTTTGAAGGAGGCCGAAGAGAGGCGACGTGCCGAAGCGCCGAAGGATATGCCGGCGGAACTGGGCGGGCGCGGCGGCCTCGACCCGGCTCGCTTCGGCGATTGGGAGATCAAGGGCCGCGCGATCGATTTCTGAGGCAGGTCGTTTCAATTTCGTTTCGGTAGCGAATCGAGCGCTGCGTCGCGGCTGGTAGAGGGCGGGGTTGAGCCCCTCATCCTAACCTTCTCCCCGCAATGCACCCTCGCCCCGTTTGCGGGGCGAAGGTGCGGCAGCGGGATAAGTGGCTCTCGCCACCCAGCTCACATCACGCGCGGTTCTGACGATTGGCGATCAGGTCGTCGACGACACCTGGATCTGCGAGCGTCGACGTGTCGCCGAGCGAACCGAAATCGTCCTCGGCGATCTTGCGGAGGATCCGGCGCATGATCTTGCCCGAGCGTGTTTTCGGCAGGCCGGGCGCGAACTGAATCTTGTCCGGCGTCGCGATCGGCCCAATCTCCGAACGCACGTGCTTGACGAGCGCCTGGCGCAGTTCGTCGTCTCCGACCTCGCCGGCCATCAGCGAAACGTAGCAATAGATGCCCTGACCCTTGATCGGATGCGGATAGCCGACGACCGCCGCCTCGGAAACGAGGTTGTGCGAGACGAGCGCCGATTCCACCTCCGCCGTGCCGAGCCGGTGGCCGGAGACGTTCAGCACGTCGTCGACACGGCCGGTGATCCAATAGTAGCCGTCCTCGTCGCGGCGGCAGCCGTCACCCGTGAAATACTTGCCCTTGTAGGTGGAGAAGTAGGTCTGGATGAAGCGTTCGTGGTCGCCATAGACCGTCCGCATCTGCCCGGGCCAGCTGTCGGTGATGCAGAGGTTGCCGTCGGCCGCGCCCTCTACGACCTTGCCGTCGCTGTCTACGATCTGCGGCTGGACGCCGAAGAAGGGCCGCGTCGCCGAGCCGGGTTTGAGATCGGTGGCCCCCGGCAGCGGCGTGATCAGTATGCCGCCCGTTTCAGTCTGCCACCAGGTATCGACGATAGGGCAACGCTCGTCGCCGACAACGTGATAGTACCACTCCCAGGCTTCCGGATTGATCGGTTCGCCGACCGTTCCGAGCAGGCGCAGCGAAGAGCGTGAGGAGCGCTTGACGAAATCGTCGCCCGCTCCCATCAGCGAGCGGATCGCGGTCGGCGCGGTGTAGAAGATGTTGACCTTGTGCTTGTCGACCACTTCCCAGAATCGTCCCGCGTCGGGGAAGTTCGGCACGCCCTCGAACATCAGCGTCGTCGCCGCATTGGCGAGCGGCCCGTAGACGATGTAGGAGTGGCCGGTGACCCAGCCTACATCGGCCGTGCACCAGTAGATGTCGCCGTCCCGGTAGTCGAACACGTATTGATGCGTCATCGAAGCGTAGACGAGATAGCCGCCGGTCGTGTGCAGCACGCCCTTCGGCTTGCCGGTAGAGCCGGACGTATAGAGGATGAAGAGCGGGTCCTCCGCGTTCATCTTTTCCGGCGGGCAATGCGGCTCCACCGTCGCGGTCTCCTGATGATACCAGAGATCACGCCCCGGGGCCCAGCCGACTTTGCCGCCGGTGCGGCGCACGACCAGGACCTTGCTGACCATTACGTGCTGCCTGGCAGCGATATCGACCGCCGTATCGGTATTCTCCTTGAGCGGAATCGGCTTGCCGCCGCGCAGGCCCTCGTCGCAGGTGATCACGAAGGTGGACTCGCAATCGACGATTCGGCCGGCCAGCGCCTCGGGCGAAAAGCCGCCGAAAACGACCGAATGGATCGCGCCTATGCGCGCGCAGGCGAGCATCGCATAGGCCGCTTCGGGGATCATCGGCATGTAGATGGTGACGCGGTCGCCCTTCTTGACGCCGTGCTTTTTCATGACGTTGGAAAGACGGCAGACCCTGTCGTACAGCTCGTTATAGGTGATCTTCTTGTCGAGATAGGGATTGTCTCCCTCCCAGATGATCGCGGTCTTGTCGCCGTGCGTCTTCAGGTGGCGGTCGATGCAATTGTAGGACACATTGGTCAGTCCGTCTTCGAACCACTTGATCGAGACATCGCCCTCGAAGGAGGTATTCTTGACCTTTGTATAGGGCTCGAACCATTCGATCCGCTTGCCGTGCTCGCCCCAAAACTTCTCCGGATCGGCAACGCTCTCGCGATACCATTCGAGATAGGTGGCATTGTCGAGCAGCGTGCGGTTCTTGGCCGCTTCTAGGACCGGGTAGGTCTTGACGTCCATAATTTTCCTCCCTGCGCATTTCTGGTCAGATCATGGGCGGATGCCGGCGGAAAACTGCGCACAGAGTTCCTCATTCCGCCCTGGATCGGCTCCCACCGGTCCTTTGCGACAATTCATAAGCAGGTCGCTTCCGGTCCGCAATTAGACAAAAGCACATTTGAAAGTGAAGAATTGCAATTTCGAGACAAGAACGGTATAGAACCCCCAATTCCCGGAAATGAGTGGTAGACTCCACGGCCCGCGACACCGGCGCGGACGGACAAAAGGACTATATCCATGGCTCAGCAACTGCTT
This sequence comes from Sinorhizobium sp. 22678, assembly GCF_052044265.1. Taxonomy (NCBI): domain Bacteria; kingdom Pseudomonadati; phylum Pseudomonadota; class Alphaproteobacteria; order Hyphomicrobiales; family Rhizobiaceae; genus Sinorhizobium; species Sinorhizobium sp. 22678. The sequence goes on from NZ_JBQEMS010000009.1 coordinate 182,370, forward strand.
ATGCCCAAGGCAACAGCCGTCTGGCTGGTTGACAACACCGCACTCTCGTTCGACCAGATCGCGCAGTTCTGCAAGCTGCACCCGCTCGAGGTCAAGGCGATTGCCGACGGTGAATCGGCGCAGGGTATCAAGGGCCTCGATCCGATTGCTACCGGCCAGCTTTCGCGCGACGAGATCGCACGCGCCGAAGGAAATCCGAATCACAAACTCAAGCTTTCGGAGCCGAAGGTCCGCGTCCCGGACTCCAAGCGCAAGGGCCCGCGCTACACGCCGGTCTCCAAGCGTCAGGACCGCCCGAACGCCATTCTGTGGCTGGTCCGCAACCATTCGGAACTGAAGGACGCGCAGATCTCGCGTCTTGTCGGCACGACGAAGGCGACGATCGAGCAGATTCGCGAGCGCACCCACTGGAACTCCGCCAACCTGACGCCGATGGACCCGGTGACTCTCGGCCTCTGCTCGCAGATCGACCTGGACCTGGAGGTCGAGCGCGCCTCCAAGGGGCGCCCGCTTCCTTCCGCAGCCGAGACCGGCGCGACGCTCGAATCCGCGCAGGAGACCGAGAAGCTCGACTACGGCCACGATCGCGAAGAGGAGAAGGAAATCGACGCCGATGCCGTCTTCGCCAAGCTGAAGTCGCTGAAGTCGGACCGCAAGGACGACGAGGAAGACGACTACTGATCGGTTCGCCATCTGCGAGATGAGAAAACCCGGATCGCAAGATCCGGGTTTTTTATTGACCGTCGCTGACGGAAAACCGTTACACGCTTTCGTGGAAGTGCTCTAAACGCCAATCCCCTTGGACCGCAACAGTTCGGTAATCTCGTCGAGGATCGACGGATCGTCGATCGTCGCCGGCATCGTCCAGGGCTGGCGGTCGATGATCTTCTGGATCGTCGAGCGCAGGATCTTGCCGGATCGCGTCTTTGGCAGCCGCTTGACGCAGACCGCCGTCCTGAAGGCGGCGACCGGCCCGATGCGCTCGCGCACGAGGCCGATGACCTCCTTCTCGATTTCTTCTGTTTCACGGGAAACATTGGCGTTGATGACCAGGAAGCCCGCCGGCACCTGCCCCTTGAGGGGATCGGCGATGCCGATCACGGCGCATTCGGCGACATCCGGATGGCTGGCGCAAACCTCTTCCATGGCCCCCGTCGACAGCCGGTGTCCCGCAACGTTGATGATGTCGTCGGTCCGCGCCATGATGAAGATATAGCCGTCCTCGTCGAGATAGCCGGCATCCGCCGTTTTGTAGAAGCCGGGATATTCCTCGAGATAGGCCGCATGGAAGCGGTGATCGGCATTCCAGAGCGTCGGCAGGCAGCCGGGCGGCAAAGGCAGCTTGATCACGACATTGCCGAGCGCGCCGGTTTCCACCGGGTGGCCCGCGTCGTCGACGACCTGCACGTCGTAGCCGGGGAGGGGAACCGCCGGGGAACCGTATTTTACCGGCAGGAGGCCGAGACCCAATGGATTGCCGGCGACGGGCCATCCTGTTTCCGTCTGCCACCAGTGATCGATCACCGGAACCTTCAGCGCCCGTTCCGCCCAGCGGATCGTGTCCGGGTCGGCCCGCTCGCCCGCAAGATAGAGCGCCCGGAACCGCGACAGGTCGTAACGGCCTGCATGGACAGCTTCCGGATCCTCTTTCCGGATCGCTCGCAGCGCCGTCGGCGCGGTGAACATGACGGCGACGCCGTGTTCGGAAATCACGCGCCAATAGGTTCCGGGGTCGGGCGTCCCGACTGGCTTTCCTTCGAAGAGGATCGACGTGCAGCCGTTGAGGAGCGGCCCGTAGACGATGTAGGAATGACCGACCACCCAACCGATGTCGGAAGCCGCCCAGAACACGTCGCCGGCATTGACGCCGAAGAAGTTCTCCATCGACCATTTGAGCGCGACCATATGGCCGCCATTGTCCCGCACGACGCCTTTCGGCTGGCCGGTCGTCCCGGACGTATAGAGGACATAAAGCGGATCGGTGGAGGCAACCGGCGTGCAAGAGGCTTCCTCACCGGCGTCTCTGGCCTGCGCAAGCGCCTCGGCGAAATCGATGTCGCGGCCGCGAATCATCGAGGCGGCGAGCATATAGCGCTGATAGATCAGGCAATGGGCGGGCTTGTGCCTGGCCGTTTCGATCGCCTGATCGAGCAGAGGCTTGTAGGCGACGGTCCGACCGGGCTCCAGCCCGCAGCTTGCCGAGACGACGAGCTTTGCCTGGCAATCATCGATGCGCATGGCGAGTTCGTTGGCGGCAAAGCCGCCGAAAACGACAGAATGCACCGCGCCGATCCGTGCTGCCGCGAGCATGGCGATCGCCGCCTGCGGAATCATCGGCATGTAGATGATGATGCGATCGCCCTTGTCGATGCCCAGCTTGCGGTAGATTGCAGCCATCGCCTTCACATCGGCGAGCAGCTCCGCATAGGAGATCCTCTCGATCCGGCCGGTGACGGGGCTGTCATAGATAAAGGCCGGCTGCTCGCCTCGGCCGGCCTCGACATGCCGGTCGAGGCAGTTGTGGCAGGTGTTGGTGACGCCGTCCGGAAACCAGTGGCCATAGGTGCCGCCGGCAGGCTCGAAAATGCGCGCCGGCCGCTCGAACCAGTCAATCGCCGATGCGGCATCTGCCCAGAAGCCGTGCGGATCGGCCTTCCACGCGGCATACACTTCGGAATAGCGGCTCGCCATATCCGTTTCCTCCCACTCGCTCTCCGGACGAGAAGCCCGGTTCCTCCACTTCGCAAGATAGGCGAACGGAGGTAAACGGGAACCCCGACCAAAGGGTAATGGGATTGGAACTCAGCGCGCTCCGAAAATGGCGGAGCCTACCCGCACGCCGGTGGCGCCGAAGGCGATTGCCGTTTCGAAATCGCCCGACATGCCCATGGAGAGCCTGGAAAGGCCGCACTGATCGGCAAGCTTGGCGAGCAGGGCGAAGTGCGGTCCCGGATTTTCGTCCAGCGGGGGAATGCACATCAGTCCTTCGATGTTCAGAGCCAACTCGTCACGGCAAAGCCCGACGAAAGCGGCCGCGTCGTCCGGCGCGATGCCAGCTTTCTGCGGCTCGAGACCCGTGTTCACCTGAACATAGAGGCGGATATCGCGCCCCTGGCGCTGCATTTCGGCGGCGACCGCGCGCGCGATCTTCTCCCTGTCGATCGTCTCTATGACGTCGAAGAGCGCAACGGCGTCTGCAGCCTTGTTGGATTGCAGCGGACCGATCAGGTGCAGCTCGATGTCCGGGGTCTCACGCTTGAGCGCGGGCCATTTCGCTTGCGCCTCCTGCACGCGGTTCTCGCCGAAGAGGCGCTGGCCAGCCTCAATCACCGGCCGGATCGTCTCGGCGTCGAAGGTTTTCGACACGGCCACCAGACTGACGGCATTTTCCGAACGCTTCGCCGACTTCTCACTTGCGCGAATCCGGCTCAGCACTTCGTTCAGCCGTTCCTCGACTTCCATTCCACGCTCCCGTTCAAGATCGTCTAGACATCTTCGCTTGCGGCTTATTGAAACTTGCAACGCTTGCCAAGTCCAGCGCAACCCGGAGCGGGCGGGTTCGCTTTGGGCGCGGCGTTATCCTTCCCGCGCTTGAAATGCCAAATCGAAGGGATCGCCCGGCGAATCCTTCAAAACTTGACGCTTGGGGCGTTTCGTGGTGAAGGTCACGCCAGCTATCACGCGCGGGCGCTCGCGCCCGGCAGAATTTCCGGAACATCGACAAAGACATGGCTACCGAACGATATAATCCGCGCGATGCCGAACCGCGCTGGCAGCACCAATGGGAAGCGGGCAAGGTCTTCGAGACGAAGAACGACGATCCGCGCGACAAATATTACGTCCTGGAGATGTTCCCCTATCCGTCCGGGCGGATCCACATGGGTCACGTGCGCAATTACACGATGGGCGACGTGGTCGCCCGCTACAAGCGCGCCCGCGGCTTCAACGTGCTGCACCCGATGGGCTGGGACGCCTTCGGCATGCCGGCGGAAAACGCTGCCATGGAGCGCGGCGTTCATCCGGCGAGCTGGACCTACCAGAACATCGCCTCGATGAAGGCGCAGCTCAAGGTCATGGGGCTTTCGCTCGACTGGAGCCGGGAGTTTGCGACCTGCGATCCCGAATATTACCAGCGCCAGCAGCATCTTTTCCTCGATTTCCTGGAAAAAGGCCTGGTCTACCGAAAGCAATCGAAGGTCAACTGGGACCCGGTCGACAATACCGTGCTCGCCAACGAGCAGGTGATCGAAGGCCGCGGCTGGCGCTCCGGCGCGCTCGTTGAACAGCGCGAGCTGACGCAATGGTTCTTCCGCATCACCGACTTCAGCCAGGATCTGCTCGACGCGCTCGACACGCTCGACGAGTGGCCCGAAAAAGTGCGGCTGATGCAGAAAAACTGGATCGGCCGTTCGGAAGGGCTGTCGGTGCGGTGGGAGCTCGATCCGGCGACGGTCCCCGGCGAGGAGAAGGAAGTCACCGTCTATACGACGCGGCCCGATACGCTGTTCGGCGCCTCCTTCCTGGCGATCTCCGCCGATCATCCGCTCGCCAGGGATGCCGCGGCCAAGAACGCCGAGATCGAAGCCTTCTGCGAGGAATGCCGGCGCGCGGGCACGTCGCTCGCCGCACTGGAGACGGCGGAGAAGAAGGGCATCGACACCGGCATCCGCGCGCGACACCCCTTCGATCCGAACTGGGAGCTGCCGGTCTACATCGCCAATTTCGTGCTGATGGACTACGGCACCGGCGCCATCTTCGGCTGCCCTTCGGGCGACCAGCGCGACCTGGATTTCGCCCGCAAATACGATCTGCCGGTCGTTCCGGTGGTGATGCCGAAGGATGCCGATCCGCAGACCTTCACGATCGGCGACGAGGCCTATGACGGCGACGGCGTGATGATCAATTCGCGCTTCCTCGACGGGCTTTCGGCGCAAGAGGCGTTCGAGACCGTCGCCTCCAGACTCGAAAACGATCTGCTGAACGGCACGCCGCGTGGCGAGCGCAAAGTCAATTTCCGCCTGCGCGACTGGGGCATTTCCCGCCAGCGCTACTGGGGCTGCCCGATCCCGGTCATCCATTGCGACGACTGCGGCGTCGTTCCGGTGCCGAAGGCAGACCTGCCCGTGACGCTGCCGCCGGACGTGACCTTCGACAAGCCCGGCAATCCGCTCGACCGTCACCCGACCTGGCGTCACGTCGCCTGCCCGCAATGCGGCAAGGACGCACGCCGGGAAACCGACACGATGGATACCTTCGTCGACTCCTCCTGGTACTTCACCCGCTTCACGGCGCCCTGGGAGGACAACCCGACGGATCCGAAAGCGGCCAATCACTGGCTGCCGGTCGACCAGTATATCGGCGGCATCGAGCATGCGATCCTGCATCTGCTCTATTCGCGCTTCTTCACCCGCGCGATGAAGGCGACCGGCCACGTGGCCCTGGACGAGCCTTTCAAGGGGCTGTTCACGCAGGGCATGGTCGTCCACGAGACCTATAGCCGCGGCGAAGGCGCGCAGCGGGAATGGATCACGCCCGCCGAAATCCGCGTCGAGGAAACAGACGGACAGCGGCGCGCGGTCCACATCGAGACCGGCGAGGAAATCGCCATCGGATCGATCGAGAAGATGTCGAAGTCGAAGAAGAACGTCGTCGACCCGGATGACATCATCGGCTCCTACGGGGCCGATACTGCACGTTTCTTCGTGCTCTCCGATTCGCCGCCGGATCGCGACGTTATCTGGTCCGAAGCAGGCGTCGAAGGCGCCCATCGCTTCGTGCAGCGCGTCTGGCGACTTCTGACCGAGGCCGCGGAGAAGCTGCGTGCCGTCGATGCCGCACCGGCAAGCGGAGGCGAGGGGCTTGCCGTGTCCCAGGCCGCGCATCGCACTCTCAAGGCGGTAGAGGCCGACTATGACAAGCTCGCCTTCAACAAGGCGGTCGCTCGCATTTACGAACTGGTGAACGCCATGGCCGCTCCGCTGACGCAGGTCGCGAGCGGCAAGGCGGACAACGCTCTGACTGCTGCGGTAAAGGACGCCGCCACGATCCTGATCAACCTGATCGCGCCGATGATGCCGCATCTTGCGGAAGAATGCTGGCGGGAGATCGGCGGCAAAGGTCTGATCGCCGAGATGCCCTGGCCGAAATTCGATGCTGCGCTCATCGTCGAGAACGAGATCACGCTACCGGTCCAGGTCAACGGGAAAAAGCGCGCCGATTTGACAATCGCGCGCGACGCAGATCAGAGTGCGATCGAAAGCGCCGTGCTCGCGCTCGACGCCGTAAAAGCCGCGCTCAACGGCGGCAGCCCGAAGAAGATCATCGTCGTGCCTCAGAGGATCGTCAATGTCGTTGTCTGATATAGCTGGCTTCCGTCTTCGGTCCTTGGGCTTCGTAGCCGGCGCATTGTCGCTCGCGGCACTTGGCGGCTGCCAGGTCAGACCCCTCTACTCCGACGGTCCTACCGGTGCGACCTCTGTCGCGCTTGCCGCGATCGAGATTTCGGAAGCCGACGATCGCGTCGAGCAGGAAGTCCGAAATGCCCTCGTCTTCCTGACGTCGCGTGGTCAGGGCGAACCGGTCAATCCGCAATATCATCTGGCGCTCAGCGTCTCGCACCGGACGATGGGCGTGCTCTACGAGAGCACGGATCTCGACAATGACGACGACGACGCCGGAGCCGGCCGCATTGTCGTGAAAGCGGACTACAACCTGACCAAGACCGCCACCGGCGAGACCGTGAAGTCAGGGAACCGGACGGCCGTCGCTTTGGTCGACTTCCCCCAGCAGGAATTCGCCAAGATACGCGCCGTGCGCGATGGCGAGAATCGCGCCGCCAAGGAACTGGCGGAGATCATCGGGGCCGACCTCGCAGCCGCTCTCGGCCGCTGATCCGTTCGTCAGATGAGCGAGGTCAAGTCGCACGAATTCGATAATTTCCTGCAGCGATCTGCGGCGATCTACCGGCTTTTCCTGCTCTACGGTCCCGATCGCGGCCTCGTCTCGGAACGCGCGTCCGAACTCGCGCGCAGCTTCGGCCTTCCTCTCGATGATCCTTTCGCCGTCGTCAAGCTTGATGCCGGGTCATTGCAGGGCGCGGGAAGCGTGCTGGACGAAGTCAATGCCATCGGTCTTTTCGGCGGCGATAAGCTGGTCTGGGTGCGCGGTGCGTCCGCTGAGAAGGCGCTCACCGAAGCGCTGCAGATTCTCGCGACCGACCCGCCCGCCGGCGCCCGGCTCATCATAGAAGCGGGCGACCTCAAGAAGGGGGCGGCGCTCAGGAAAGTGGGCGAGACTTCCCGCTCCGTCGCTTCGATCGCCTGCTACAGCGACGACGTCAGGGGCCTGCAAGCACTTGTCGACAAGGAACTTTCGGAAGCGGGCCTGCGCATCGGTCCCGCCGCACGCGAACGTCTGGTGGAGGCGCTCGGGGGCGACCGCATCGCATCGCGCAACGAGCTCCGGAAACTCGCCCTCTATTGCCGCGGCAAGGATTTGGTCGACGAGGACGACGTTCTCGGCATCGTCGGCGACGCCAGCGCCATTTCGGTCGATGATGCGGTCGATGCGGTATTGAAGGGCGACGCCGACGCGCTGCTGCACGCGATGAAGAAGATCACGACATCGAAGACGCCGCCTTTCCTCGTGCTTCAGGCCTGCCTGAGGCAATTCCAGCAGCTCGACGTGATGCGTGCCGAAATGGATGCGGGCCGCCAGTCCGCGGGTCAGGTCGTCGCAAGCCTTGGCCGCGGCCTCCACTTCCGCCGCAAGCCGGTTGTCGAAGCGGCGCTGAAACACTGGACTGCTCCGGCGATCCGGCGCGAATTGGGCCGCCTTCAGGCGACCATCTATCAAAGCCGCAGCCGCCAGAGCCTCGAGGAAAGTCTGGTGATCCAGAATCTCCTGGCGATCACGATCCAGTCTGCGCGGCGTTGAGGGTGTTCGTCAACGCCGCTCGAGCAGCCGGCAAATCTCTTCCAATTGGTCGAGCGTCTTGTATGTAATCTTGAGATGCCCGCCGCTGGCCTTGTGGTTGACGCTCACTTCCAGGCCGAGGCTATCGGACAGGGTGCGCTCCAGCGCCAGCGTATCGGCGTCCTTCTCCTCACGCTGGCGGCCCTTTGCGTAGTTGGGATCGTTCTGCGATTTGATGTCGTTCTGCGCGAGCCGTTCGGCCTCGCGGACCGAAAGACCTTTCGAGACGACCGCACGCGCCAAGGCCACCGGGTCCGATGTGGGTATAAGCGCGCGGGCGTGGCCCGCGGAAAGGCTGCCATCGGAAAGCATGTCGCGCACGGGCTCCGGCAGCTTCAGAAGGCGAAGGCTGTTCGCAACATGGCTCCGGCTCTTGCCGATGATGTCGCCGAGATCGTTCTGCGTGTAGCCGTGTTCCGCGATCAGTTGCTCGTAGCCCAGGGCCTCTTCGAGGGGATTGAGGTCGGAGCGCTGAACGTTCTCGACAATGGCGATCTCCAGCGCCGTTCTGTCGTCGACATCGCGCACGATGACCGGTATTTCGGTGAAGCCCGCAAGTTGCGCCGCGCGCCAGCGCCTTTCACCGGCAATGATCTCATAGCGGTCGTGACCGACGGTGCGCACGACGACCGGCTGAACGATCCCGTGCTGGCGGATCGAGCTTGCAAGGTCCTGAAGCTCAGCCTCGTCGAACTGCCGGCGGGGGTTGCGAGGATTGCGGGAAACGAACTCGATCGGGATCCGCCGATCGGCGCTGATTGCGGCGGCCGGAGCCGCGCCGGTGTGCAGCGGCTGGTCCATTTCGCCGATCAAGGCGGCAAGGCCGCGACCCAGACGCCTCTTGGAGCTGTCATCGTTCATCTGACACCTGATTAGTTACGCTACCGAAACGATTAGGCGGCCTTCCGCTGCCTCTCGCGCTGAATGACTTCCGAGGCCAGTTGGAGATAAGCCTGACTTCCGGCGCATTTGAGATCATAAAGAATGGCCGGCTTGCCGTAGGAAGGGGCCTCGGACACCCGCACGTTGCGGGGAATGAGGGTATGATAAACCTTATCTCCCAAATGCAAGCGAACGTCACTGACGACTTGCTGGGCAAGATTGTTCCGGGAATCGAACATGGTCAGCACGATTCCCTGAATATCGAGGCCTGGATTCACCGTCTGCCGCACCTGCTCGACCGTCTCCAGCAGCTGGCTCAAGCCTTCGAGGGCAAAAAACTCGCACTGCAATGGTACGAGAACCGAATGCGCGGCTGCCATTGCATTCATCGTCAAAAGATTGAACGATGGCGGGCAGTCGACCAGCACATAGGAATAAGCAAGAGCATCCACCGAAGCCAAAGCCTTACGGAGCCGGAAAACCCGATCCGATTCCTTGGAAATCTCCATTTCGACGCCGAGCAGATCCATGGTCGAAGGCACGATGGCCAGATTTGGCACCGCCGTATCCTGAGCAATCTGGCCGATCGAATGGGTCCCCATCATCAGCTCGTAGGAAGACAGATGCCGGGCACGACGCTGGATACCGAGCCCGGTGCTGGCATTGCCTTGCGGATCGAGATCGACGATGAGCACCCTTTCACCGATGGCGGCCAGCGCAGTAGCAAGATTGATGGCCGTCGTCGTTTTGCCGACGCCGCCCTTCTGATTGGCAATAGTGATGATCCGATTCTTTGGGCCAAACATGTTTCGCTCGCCTATCACTTCGTCCGACGTGAAAGATTTGCAATCTCGAGCACAACCGAATCCGGCTCGACGACACTTGCATGTTTTATCAGATTGAATTGAAAGCGGCTAACGGCTTTGTCGACTTCCTGCTGATAATCCCGGCCTTTGTGAAAGAATGCCACCGTTTTGGAGCCTTCCATCAGCATCCATGGCGCACAATGATCGAGCAATTGGCTCAGATCGGCGAGCGCACGCGCCGAGATCGCGTGGCAATAGGGGATTTCAGCGGGTGCCGCTTCGATTCGAATCGGGTGAACGGAGCCCCTGGCACCGGTTTCCCTGAGCGCGACGCGTAAAAAAGCGGCCTTCTTGTTATTGCTCTCGACCAGGTGAACCCATCCGTTCTCTGCCTCGGAAAGGCAAATGGCCGTGATGACGCCGGGGAATCCACCGCCGCTTCCGAGATCGACCCAAGTCTTCGGGGCAGGGGAGAGTTGATAAAGCTGGAGGCTATCGAGGATATGGCGCTGCCATAGATCCCCCAGCGTCGAGGGGGCGACGAGATTGATCGATCGCGCCCATTTCTGGAAGAGGGAGGCAAAATGCTCGAGCTTTTCGACCGTTTCACGTGAAACACGCAATCCGTTCAGTGCCGGAACTAGACTCGCTTGCATTGTAAACCCTATCCACCCACACGTTGTGCCTGGCGATCCTGCCTTCGTAGCCAGGACAGAATGAGAGATATAGCCGCGGGCGTCACGCCATCGACCTTCATAGCCTGAGCGAGGTTTCGCGGTTTGTGTTGTGCCAATTTTTGCTTCAGCTCGTTCGAAAGCCCGGGAAGCACGTCGTAATTGAAATCATCCGGTATGGTCGTATTTTCGTCACGCCTTACACCGGCAATGTCAGTGGCCTGGCGATCCATATAGACAGCATAGGCCGCATCGATCTCCAGCGCCTCGACCACCCCGGCCGGAATGTTTTGAAGTTCGGACCATACCGGTTTCAAAGCGGCTATCGACTGATCCGGATAAGAGAGGATATCGAAAGCGGTACGACGCTGGCCGTCCTGATTGAGCTTCAGGCCGAAACGCTTGCCCTCGCTTGGCGTAACCGAAAGTGACTGCAGGAGCCTGCGTCCCGTCTCGAAGGAATGCTTCCATGCCTCGAAGCGTCGACGGCGCGCGTCGCCGACACATCCGAGCGCTACACCCGCCGGCGTCAACCGCATATCGGCATTGTCTGCGCGCAGCGACAGCCTGTATTCCGCCCGCGAAGTAAACATGCGATAGGGTTCGCTTATGCCCCGCGAAGTCAGGTCATCAATCATCACGCCGATATAGGAGTCCGTGCGGCTGAAGACATAGGGAGCCCGTCCGCTCGCGCGAAGCGCGGCATTCAAACCGGCAACGAGCCCCTGAGCTCCGGCTTCTTCATATCCCGTCGTGCCGTTTATCTGACCCGCAAGATACAGTCCGGGCATTTTGCGCACGCCCAGGGTGAGTTCCAGCTCGCGCGGATCGACATGATCGTACTCGATCGCGTAACCCGGCTGGAGAATCTTGACCTGCTCCAGACCGGGAATCGTACGAATGAAGGCGTCCTGCACATCCTCGGGAAGGGAGGTCGAAATCCCGTTCGGATAGACGGTGTCATCGTCTAGTCCCTCCGGCTCCAGAAAGATCTGGTGTCCATCTCTCTCGCCGAAGCGGACGATCTTGTCCTCGATAGAGGGGCAGTAGCGTGGGCCAACGCCTTCGATCTGTCCCGAATACATCGCGGACTGGTGGATGTTATCGGCGATAATCTTATGCGTCGCATCCGTGGTCCGCGTCACGCCGCAATCGATCTGGCGATTGATGATCGCATCGGTCATGAAGGAGAACGGAACCGGATTTTCGTCCGGACCTTGACGCCCCACGCGGTCCCATTCGATCGTGCGTCCGTCCAGGCGCGCCGGCGTGCCGGTCTTCAATCGACCAAGTTGCAGGCCGAAGCGCCGCAGTGTTTCAGAGAGACCCAGGGACGGTTCCTCGCCCGCGCGACCGGCCGGTATCTTGCGCTGGCCGATATGAATGAGGCCCTTTAGAAATGTGCCGGTCGTGAGGACGACGGCTGATGCACGAAAGACTCGGCCGTCCTTCATAACCGCGCCACGAACCACACCGTCTTCGGTCAACAGGTCGAAGGCATCCCCTTCGACCACCGAGAGGTATTCGATCCCTTCGATCTCCCGCTGCATCGCCTCGCGATACAGCTTTCGATCTGCCTGGGTGCGGGGACCGCGCACTGCAGGCCCCTTACGCCGGTTGAGAAGCCGGAACTGAATACCCGCGGCATCGGCCACACGTCCCATGAGGCCGTCGAGCGCATCGATCTCCCGAACGAGGTGGCCCTTGCCCAACCCGCCGATCGCGGGGTTGCAGGACATTACCCCGATCGTATTCCTTTTATGCGTGATGAGAACTGTACGGGCGCCGAGCCGCGCGGAAGCAGAGGCAGCCTCGCAACCTGCGTGGCCTCCACCGATCACAATGACATCATAGTCCATCTCATACATGCTCCAGCTAGCTTTGCTCAGCTTCCGCCTTGATTGTCAGTCATGCCGTCGAGTCAAGGGCGTTTCACGTGAAACGCCCGAGGCGCTCGCTTGCGTTGTATCCGTCTCGTTATTTTCCGATACAGAACTCGGAGAATATCACGTCCAAAAGGTTCTCCACATCGACCCGCCCAGTAATCCTACCCAGGGCATCTCCTGCTTGCCGAAGCTGCTCGGCACGCAGCTCAAGTTCAGAAGAACTCAGGCTGCGCTCCAGCGCCGCACTGGCCTGTCGCAGACAATCGACATGGCGCTTCCGGGACGGCATCGCCAGGGCTGTCTTACCGGCCAGATCGGGGAGATGCGACTGCAGTGCCGTCAATAGATCGGCCATGCCCTCACCGGTCCTCGTGGACAGGAAAATGTCCGCATCCGATGCAGCCCATCGTGGTGAGGGGCGGTCGACCTTGGTTGCAACCCGAATGACGGGGACCGTTTCCGGAAGAGCCTCATCAAGCCGGAATGATCCCGGTTTTTCCGATAACAGAAGGACAAGATCGGCATCGGCGATAACCTGCCGGGCTCTCCGAATACCCTCCCGCTCCACAAGCTCATCCGTTTCACGAAGTCCCGCCGTATCGAAGAGTTTAACGGAGAATCCGGCTAACGAAAGATCTACGGACAGAACGTCGCGTGTCGTTCCTGCAGCCTCCGTCACGATAGCGATGTCCCTTCGGGCCAGTGCATTCAGCAAGCTCGACTTGCCTGCGTTCGGCTCACCTGCAATGACGATCTTGAGCCCGTCCCGGATGATTTCGGCAAGGCCGGCGCGCGCGATATGTCCATCGATTTCCTGCCGGAGCCTGCCGATATCCTCCCAGATCGCGGCGCTGACGGAACCCGGCACATCTTCTTCATCCGCAAAGTCGAGCTCTGCCTCGATCATTGCCCGCGAATGGGTCAGCCGTCGGGCCCAGCCGGCATAGAGTGCGGATTGTCCGCCGCCGGAATGCTCTATGGCGAGACGACGCTGCATTTCCGTCTCTGCAGCAATCAGGTCGGCCAGCCCCTCCACCTCCACCAGATCAAGCTTGCCGTTCTGAAAGGCCCGCCTTGCGAACTCTCCGGCCTCCGCATGCCGTAGCCCCTCAGTTCCGGCGAGCTCCTCGAGGATGGCGCTTACCACGGCTCGTCCGCCGTGAACCTGCAATTCGCAGCAATCTTCACCGGTGAAAGACGCCGGCGCCGGGAAATAGAGCACCAGGCCGCTGTCCAGCGTTTCACCGTTTCGAGTCCGAATCGTTCTGAGCGCCGCGATGCGCGGCGCCGGCAGGGCTCCGCAAAGTCGCACCAGCGCATCAGCGGTCGCCGGACCGCTCACACGTATAATGGCAACGCCCGCAGGCGGCGAGCCGCTCGAAAGAGCGTAGATCGTATCGGTGGATGGCATCGGCTTACCGGTTTACGCATGACGAGCAGGTTTAACGCCATACCCGCCATTTCGGCATTTTGAACATTGGGGATCGGGCAGAGCCAATCGGAAGCGCAATTGGTGCGACACTCGTCCGGCTATCGCGAAGCCGCCTTATGCACCGAGCCGCGCTCGAAATCAAGTGTCGCCCTTTTGGGGCGCATGTCCACCCGGCGTTTCACGTGAATCACTCCCGTCCCGGGCTTGACCAGGGATCACGGTCGGTAGGGGAAAAATGGCGGCAGGAGGAGGTGCCGCACCTAGATACGCGAAGAGGCCGGCGCTGGGCGGCGCCGGCCTCTCCAGAAAAAGAGAGTCTCGCTCTTACGTATTCATCGAGTCGAAGAAGTCGCCATTGGTCTTCGTCTGCTTCAGCTTGTCGATGAGGAACTCGATCGCGTCGGTGGTGCCCATCGGCGCGAGAATGCGGCGCAGCACGAAGATCTTCTGCAGATCCTGACGCGGGACAAGGAGGTCCTCCTTACGCGTGCCGGACTTCAGAATGTCCATGGCCGGGAAGATGCGCTTGTCGGCGACCTTGCGGTCGAGGACGATTTCCGAGTTGCCGGTGCCCTTGAACTCTTCGAAGATGACTTCGTCCATGCGGCTCCCGGTGTCGATCAGAGCCGTTGCGATGATCGTCAGCGATCCGCCTTCCTCGATGTTGCGGGCCGCGCCGAAGAAGCGCTTCGGACGCTGCAGGGCGTTTGCGTCGACACCGCCGGTCAGTACCTTGCCCGATGAGGGAACGACCGTGTTGTAGGCGCGGCCGAGACGGGTGACCGAGTCGAGCAGGATCACCACATCGCGACCGTGTTCGACGAGGCGCTTGGCCTTTTCGATCACCATCTCGGCGACCTGGACGTGGCGTGTCGCCGGCTCGTCGAAGGTCGAGGAGACCACCTCGCCCTTGACCGAGCGCTGCATGTCCGTCACTTCCTCCGGCCGCTCGTCGATCAGGAGGACGATCAGGTAGCATTCCGGATGGTTCGCAGTGATCGAATGGGCGATGTTCTGGAGAAGCACCGTCTTACCGGTGCGCGGCGGCGCGACGATCAGGCCACGCTGGCCCTTGCCGAGCGGCGCGACCAGATCGATGACGCGCGCGGAGAGATCCTTGGACGTCGGGACTTCGAGTTCCATCTTGAAGCGCTCGTTCGGATAGAGCGGCGTCAGGTTGTCGAAGTGAACCTTGTGGCGGATTTTTTCCGGATCGTCGAAGTTGATCGTGTTGACCTTCAGAAGTGCGAAATAGCGTTCGCCTTCCTTCGGCCCGCGGATCGGGCCCTCGACCGTGTCGCCGGTCTTCAATGAGAAGCGGCGGATCTGCGACGGCGAAATGTAGATATCGTCGGGACCGGGGAGATAGTTCGCATTCGCCGAGCGCAGGAATCCGAATCCGTCCTGCAGGACCTCGACGACGCCTTCGCCGATGATCTCGATCTCCTGCTGAGCCAGCATTTTGAGGATCGCGAACATCAGCTCCTGCTTGCGCATCGTGCTGGCATTCTCCACCTCGAGCTCTTCGGCAAAGGCCAGGAGGTCGGTCGGCGTCTTGTTCTTAAGTTCTTGAAGCTTCATTTCAGCCATGAAGGGTCCATGCTTGATAGGGGATTGGGAGCCGGCGCGATTTGTCAGGGAGCTGCGAGGGGGGAAGAGGCAGGCTCTAAAACTTCGTCACAGGCCACAGGAAGAAGGAGATGAGGGAAAATAGCGATTCACGTGAAGCGCCGCAAGGGGTAGCGGCAAATTAGCAGCAACTATTGCAGCTGCGAATCGATTGAATTCAAAATGGTTTCACCACGACGAGGATGACGATGGCGATCATCAGCAGGGTTGGCGCCTCGTTCATCAGCCGCCAATAGCGCGCGTCGCGGCGATTCTCGTCCCGCTGGAAGGCTTTCACCGCGCGGCTGAAATGCACATGCACCAGCGTCAGCAGAAGAACGCAGAGAATCTTCGCATGCAGCCAGCCGCCTATAAAGCCGTAGACGCTCCAGGCGAGGTAAAGTCCGAGCACCCAAGAGATCATCATGGCCGGATTCATGATGACCTTGAGCAGTCGCTGTTCCATCATCTTGAAAGTCTCGGACTGTTCCGACCCGGGCGCTGCATCGGTGTGATAGATGAACAGACGCGGCATGTAGAGCAGCGCCGCCATCCAGGAGATCACCGCGATGATGTGGAGCGCCTTGATCCACAGATAGAGGTCGTCCGGCTGCCCGGCGAAGAGGCCGATCAGCAAAGCCGCAAAGGCCGCGACCGCGATCGCCGCACGAAGGCGCGCCCGTTTACCCGGAACGCTGTCGGTTTGGCGTTCCCCTCTCATAGCTGTCCTTTCATCGCGATCCTCGAACGCGGGCGACGAGTGCGGCAACGTGATCCGGATCGGCGTCCGGCGTTATGCCGTGGCCGAGATTGAAGATCAGCGGCCCCTGGCCGAGGACGTCCAGGATGCGATCGGTTCCATGCTCCAGCGCCGCGCCACCTGCCACGACCCGTACCGGATCGAGATTGCCCTGAACGGGCCCGTCCTTCTGCAATTCGGCGGCGAAGGAGAGCGGCACCGACCAGTCGAGGCCGATCGCATCCGCACCGGTCGCCTGCCGATAATTCTTCAGCAGAAGGCCCGCACCTTTCGCGAAAGCGATGATTCTCGCCGAGGGGCGGCGCGCGCGGACGGATGCGATCATCCGCCGGACGGGCTCGATCGCGAAACGCTGAAACTCCTCCTCGCCGAGCACACCGGCCCAGGAATCGAAGATCTGCACCGCATCGGCGCCGGCATCGATCTGCTCTACCAGATAGTCGGCGGAAATGTCGGCGAGCAGCGTCAGAAGCCGCTCGAAAGCCTTGGGATGACGGTAGGCGAAAAGACGCGCAGGCGCCTGGTCCGGCGTCCCGCGGCCGGCGATCATATAGGTCGCCACCGTCCAGGGCCCCCCGCAGAAACCGAGGAGCGTGGTGTCCGTCGGCAGTTCGCGTCTCAACCGGGCGACGGTCTCGAAAACAGGAGCCAGATGAGCGATGACGCCATCGGGTCTCAGCCGGCCAATCCCGTCCTCGTCGATCGGGTCCATCCGTGGCCCTTGTCCCTCTTCGAAGCGGACATTGCGCTTGAGCCCATCGGGCACCACGAGAATATCGGAGAAAAGGATCGCGGCGTCAAAGCCGTAGCGGCGGATCGGCTGTAAGGTCACTTCGACCGCGAGATCCGGCGTGTAACAGAGGTCGAGAAAGCTTCCGGCCTTCGCACGCACCGCCCTGTATTCGGGGAGATAGCGTCCTGCCTGTCGCATCAGCCAGATGGGGGGAGGGGTGAGCGTTTTGCCGCTCAAAACCTCCAGCACTTTGCGATGCGTTCCGCTCACTTGCCGCTTCCTAATCTAAAAATAAAACTGAATTTATAAGGTTTCTATTTCTTAGAGTCGGTGGGTATCAAGGATTAAAATCGATCCTCATCCTATCCAGTCCGCCTCAATCTCCGGCAAAGAGGCGGGAGGGATTCCGGCCAATTTGCGCGTTGAGCGGGGAAACCCGGGAAAACACTGCAGAGTCAGTCCTTTGCCGGCGGTCTGGAGTTTGCGGTTCCTGTGGATGAGGAGTCGATCCGCGTGACAATTTGTCGTGGCCATGAGTCTTGTCCACATGCCTGGGCAAGAGATTTCCGGTTCGGTGTCAGATGTGAACAAGTCGCCGCTTTTCCACTTGCCTGAAGCCAGGCGCCGCCGTTAGCTGTTTTTGTCCCGCCTTATCAACAGACCGCGGAGAATTGCGTGGAGAACCGCAAAAACTACTTCCATCTGCATCTGATCTCCGATTCGACCGGCGAAACTCTGATCGCCGCCGGTCGAGCGGCTGCTGCGCAATTCCAGTCCTCCCATGCGCTGGAACACGTCTATCCGCTGATCCGCAACCGGAAGCAGCTGATGCAGGTCATGGACGCGGTCGACGGGGCACCGGGGATCGTCCTCTACACGATCGTCGACCGGGAACTTGCGGGCCTCATCGATCAGCGATGCCGCGAGATCGGCGTGCCCTGCGTCTCGGTCCTCGACCCGATCATCGAACTTTTCCAATCCTATCTCGGCTCGCCCTCGCGCCGCCGCTCCGGCGCGCAGCATGTCATGGATGCCGAATATTTCGCCCGGATCGAGGCGTTGAACTTCACGATGGATCATGACGACGGTCAGATTCCCTCCGATTTCAACGAGGCGGATGTGGTCCTTGTGGGTGTGAGCCGCACGTCGAAAACACCGACGAGCATCTATCTCGCCAATCGCGGTATAAAGACGGCGAACATTCCGATCGTGCCGGGCGTGTCCCTGCCCGATGCGCTCCTGAAGGCGACGAAACCGCTTATCGTCGGGCTCATCGCTTCGGCCGAGCGCCTCTCCCAGGTGCGCCAGCATCGCGTGCTCGGAACGACTCAGAACTTCCACGGGGAAGATTATACCGACCGGGCGGCGATCGCCGAGGAGCTGAAATATGCCCGCTCGCTTTGCGCGCGCAACAACTGGCCGCTGATCGACGTGACGCGGCGCTCGATAGAGGAGACTGCCGCCGCAATCGTTGCCCTGCGGCCGCGGCTTAGATAGAGCGAGCCGCAAGAACAGCTTGCAGACCGCGAACACGGAACCGGAAAAATGAAATCCTTGCTCGTATTGGCCTCGGCCAGTCCTTTTCGTCGCACTCTGCTTGCCAATGCAGGACTGGCCTTCGAGGCCCGGGCCGCCGCGATCGACGAGCGTGCGCTCGAGCAGCCGCTGGAAGCATCTGGCGCTTCGCCGGCCGATGTCGCCCTGGCGCTTGCCGAAGCCAAGGGGAAGGATGTCGCACGGTATTATCCGAATGCCCTTGTCATCGGTTCGGATCAGACGATGTCGCTTGGAACCCGCGTCTATCACAAGCCCCGGGACATGACGGAAGCCGCCGAACATCTCCGGTCGCTCTCGGGCAGGACGCACAGTCTCAACAGCGCGATCGTTCTCGTGCGCGGCGGCGAGGTCGTTTGGCGGCACGTCTCGACTGCGAAGATGACCGTGCGGCCATTGAGCGATGGCTTCATAGATCGACATCTTGCAAGGGTGGGCGAGAAGGCGCTGACAAGCGTCGGCGCCTATCAGCTCGAAGGCGAGGGCATCCAGCTCTTTGAGACCATCGAGGGCGACTATTTCACCATACTCGGCCTGCCGATGCTGCCGCTTCTCTCCAAACTCCGCGAACTGGGTGCGATCGATGCATGATTCACGTGAAACATTTGTTAACCATGCCTTTGTAACCGGCTATCCGGTGAAGCATTCGCGATCGCCGCTCATTCATGGCCATTGGCTGAAGCAGTTCGGAATTCGGGGAAGCTACCGGGCCCACGAGGTCACGCCCGAGGCCTTTCCCGATTTCATGCGGCAGATCAAGGAAGGAAGAACCGACTTCTGCGGCGGAAATGTCACGATTCCGCATAAGGAGGCCGCCTTCCGGCTGGCTGATCGGCCGGACGAGCTCAGCGCCGAACTCGGAGCGGCCAATACCCTCTGGCTCGAAAATGGAGAAATCCGCGCGACGAACACCGACGGGCGTGGCTTCGTCGCCAATCTGGACGAGAACGCCAAAGGATGGGACCGCATCTCGGCCGCGGTGATTCTCGGTGCCGGCGGCGCCAGCCGAGCGGTGATCCAGGCGATCCGGGACCGAGGGGTCAAGACGATCCATGTGGTGAACCGCACCCCCGAGAGGGCGAGGGAACTGGCCGATCGCTTCGGCACGGCGGTGCACGCACATTCGATGGCGGCGCTTCCCGAGGTCGTTTCAGACGCCGGCCTCTTCGTCAACACGACCTCGCTCGGCATGAACGGCGAGCCGGCGCCGGCGATCGACTTTTCGGGCCTGGCGCCAGACGCCGTCGTCACCGACATCGTCTACGTGCCATTGAAGACACCGCTGTTGCGGCAGGCGGAAGAGCAGGGCTTCCGCACCGTCGACGGACTTGGCATGCTTCTCCATCAGGCAGTGCCCGGATTCGAGAAATGGTTCGGTCTGAGGCCGGTCGTCGACGAAACGCTAAGACAGATCATCATCAGCGATATGGACAGGCACGCATGATCATCGTCGGGCTTACCGGCTCCATCGGAATGGGAAAATCGACCGCTGCGGGCATGTTCCGGGAACTCGGCGTGCCGGTGAACGATGCCGACGAAGTGGTGCATATGCTCTATAGCGGCGAAGCGGTGGCGCCGGTCGAAGCGGCCTTTCCGGGCATCGCCAAGGGCGGCGTCATCGACCGGGCCGAGCTTTCGCTTCGGCTTGTTGCGGCGCCCGAGCGGCTGGCCGAGCTGGAACGGATCGTCCATCCGCTGGTGCGCGCCAAGGAGCAGGAGTTCGTTGCGCGGCACAGAGCGGACGGTGCGCCTTTCGTGCTGCTCGATATTCCGCTCCTCTTCGAGACCAAGGCCGAGGCGCGCCTCGACCGCATCGTCGTCGTGACCTGCGATCCGGAGATGCAGAGGGAACGCGTCATGAAGCGCCCGGGAATGACCGCCGAGAAATTTGCGATGATCCTCGAGCGGCAGGTGCCCGACAGCGAGAAGCGCGCCCGCGCCGACTATATCGTCGACACCAGCGACAGCTTCGACGTCACACGGCAGCAGATCCGTGCGATCGTCGATGATTTGCGGGCGACTTAACCTTCGCAAACCCCCCTGACCCTAGCCGTCTCCCGAATGCGGGGAGAGGGAATCGACGCTGCCGCGAGTTTCCTTCGTCCCGCTTGTGGGGAGAAGGTGGCCGGCAGGCCGGATGAGAGGCGGCGATGGCCTTCAATTGCGCAGCAAATGACATTAAGAATGAAGGTCAGCTTCGGGTGATTCGTCCCGAAAAATCCTCCACAGGGCTCCCGCATGCGTGAAATCATCTTCGATACGGAAACGACCGGCCTCGACAACCGCGAGGACCGGGTAATCGAGATCGGCGGAATCGAGCTCGAGAACCAGTTTCCGACGGGGCGCACGATCCATATCTATATCAATCCGGGGGAGCGCAAGGTTCACCCGGAAGCCCTGGCCGTCCACGGCATCACCGACGAGTTTCTGAAAGACAAGCCGCCCTTTGCCGATGTCGCCCGGGAGATCGTCGATTTCTTCGGCGATGCCCGTTGGGTCGCCCACAACGCCACCTTCGATATCGGCTTCATCAATGCGGAGTTCGAGCGGCTCGGCCTGCCGCCGATCGGCAGCGACCGGGTTATCGACACTCTGGCTCTTGCCCGCCGCAAGCACCCGATGGGACCGAATTCGCTCGATGCGCTCTGCCGTCGCTACGGTATAGACAACTCCCATCGAACCAGGCACGGGGCCCTGCTCGACTCCGAACTGCTGGCCGAGGTCTATATCGAGATGATCGGCGGGCGCCAGGCCGCGCTTGGTCTCGTGATGACGGAGACGGGTGGCCGGTCGATGGAGGCCGACGACGGACCGGTCGTCGTCATCAAAAGGGAGCGGCCTTTGAGGCCACGATTGACGGAGGCAGAAATCGCTGCCCATGCGGCGCTCGTCGCGAAGATCGGCGCGAATGCGATCTGGGAGAAATACAGCGAAGCCGACTATGCCCTCAGATCGGAAGCGGTCTAGAGCCCTTCCAGGAAAGCGTGTAACCCGTTTTCCGTCCGCAAGTGCGTGGGGTCAAATGCTCCAGGCCTGTCCGTATCGCGGCGCCGCGGGGTCCCTCAAGCGAATCGCGCAGGCCGGGCATAAAAAACCCGGCTCGGTGAGCCGGGTCTACCAGTCATTCGGACCGATCAGTTGGCCGTGTCGTTGGTATTGGCCACCTGCGCGCGGACCTTTTCCTCAGCCATGCGCTGGGCAAACATCTGCGCGAAATCGATGGGATCGATCATCAGCGGCGGGAAGCCGCCGTTGCGGGTGGCGTCGGCCACGATCTGGCGCGCGAAGGGGAACAAGAGGCGCGGGCACTCGATGAAGAGCAGCGGCAGCATGTGCTCCTGCGGGAAGCCGGCGACGCGGAAGACGCCGCCATAGGCGAGTTCGACGTTGAAGAGCATCTTGTCGCCGTCCTTGGCCTGGGCGCTCAACGACAGGACAACGTCGAAATCATTCTCCGCCAGCGGATTGGCATTGACATTGACATTGATGTTGATCGAGGGGGAGCGGTCGCGAGCCTGCAGCGAACGCGGTGCGCCGGGGTTCT
Source organism: Sinorhizobium sp. 22678 (assembly GCF_052044265.1). NCBI lineage: Bacteria > Pseudomonadati > Pseudomonadota > Alphaproteobacteria > Hyphomicrobiales > Rhizobiaceae > Sinorhizobium > Sinorhizobium sp. 22678. The sequence continues at coordinate 204,223 of NZ_JBQEMS010000009.1, forward strand.
CGAAGGAGAGGTCCTTGACGTACTGGGCCAGGATATTGAGCGACGGGCTCTGCTGCTGCTGGGCACTGCCGTTGCCGTTGGATGCGGTATCAGTCGTCATAAGAGTTTCCTCGGACTTCGAAATGGTGAGGCCATCTAACATTTAGGGCTTAGGCTTACAACCCTCGTGGCCCGGCCCGGCCCGACGCAAGAGCACATCCGGCCCTTCTTTGGAAACCGGATTATAGACCCTATTGGAGCCGGGATCAGAAAAAGTGAAGCTCGGATCAATGAGGCAGACGATCCGGTGGCGGCGGCGGGTCGTCTTCATCCTCTGTCTTGCGCGAAAATTCGTCCTCGTCGAGATCGATCGTCAGCGGCCCGCGGCGCTCCTCGCGAGGGGTGCCAGCGGACCGGGGCCCAGCGGATTGAGGGCCAGAGGACCGGGAACCGGAGGATTGGGGACTGGAGGCACGATAGAAGCCGGTTGCGCTGCTCAAAATGGTCATCCGGCTGCGCAGGAAGCCGGCGATGGCGCGTCGGACCGGGGGCAGAAAGATCAGAAGGCCGACGAGGTCGCTGATGAAACCGGGCACGATCAGGAGGATAGCGGCGATGAAGATCAGCACACCGCCGAGAACGTCCAGCCCCGGATCGTTGCCAGTCCGTGCCGCCTCCTGAACGCGCCGGAGCACGCCGAATCCCTGGATGCGCAGGAGCATGATGCCGGCGACGGCACTTGCGAAAACGAGAAGAAGCGTCATCGCCACGCCGATCTCGCGCCCGACGGCGACGAAGCCGGCGATTTCCGCAAGCGGCAGCCCGAGAATGACCAGCGGGATCAGGAAACGCATCGCCCGTGCTCGCAAGAAGGTGAGTGCAATTGTCCGGTCTCCGGTTTATGGGTGCGACATCGTCGTTTGAATGGTCTATCCTTCCGGACTATATGGAACAGTACGAGAAATTCTAACAGCGGTTCCGGGTGGAAATGGGCTCTTTTGATTTCATCACATTTTTTTTCCTGATCGCTGCCGTGGTCATCTTCCTGCAATTGCGTAGCGTTCTAGGTCGCAGGACCGGCAGCGAGCGGCCTCCTTTCGATCCCTACTCTCCACGGGATATCGCCCAAGGGCCGGAAGCCAAGGATAACGGCAAGGTCGTTCAGCTTCCCCGTCGTGAGACGGCGGAAGACGAGTCGCGCTATGCCGCGATTGAGACCGTCGCCAAGGCCGGGACTCCGCTGAATGCCCAACTCCGGGCGATGACCGACGCGGATCCCAACTTCAATCCCACCGAATTCCTCAACGGTGCGAAGATGGCCTACGAGATGATCGTCATGGCCTTTGCCGATGGCGATCGTAAGACTCTTAAGGGTTTGCTGTCCCGCGAAGTCTATGAGGGCTTCGAGGCCGCGATTGCGGAACGCGAGGCCAAGGGCGAAGTTGTCAAGTCGACCTTCGTCGGCATCGATAAGGCCGATATCGTGCACGCGGAGATCAAGGACGCCGAGGAAAACATAACGGTCAGGATCATCAGCCAGCTTATTTCCGCGACCTACGACAAGCAGGGCAAACTGGTCGACGGAGACGCCGATTCGGTTGCCGAAGTGAACGACCTGTGGACGTTTGCGCGCGATATCCGTTCACGCGACCCGAACTGGAAGCTGATCGCCACCGAATCGGAAAACTGACCGGGAAGCGGGCGGCCATGACTTTTCATCTCGAGCCGGTCTCCTATTCGGAGCTGCCCGGCTGGTCTGCGGACGACCCGGCACCGGTGATCGCTTCGCTTCGGCGCTGTCACCGGCACGTAACGGAGGTGAAGCCGTACAAGACCGGCTCGCTCGGTATTTCGGTCGCAGACCTCCTGCCCGCCTTCGACGCGGCGGGCAGCGATTTTTCCGATGCGGCCGCCGCACGCGGATTTTTCGAGGCCCAGTTCGTTCCGTTCCGAATCCGCCCGGAAGAGAAAAGGACCGGCTTCGTCACCGCTTTCTACGAACCCGAGGTCGAGGTACGGACTGAGCCGGATGCGGAGTTCCGCTTTCCCTTCTACCGGCGTCCCTCGGACCTCATCGATATCGACGACATAAACCGGCCGGCAGGAATGGACCCATATTTCGCCTTCGGCCGCCGTCGCGACGGCAAGATCGAGGAATATCCGGACCGACGCGCGATCGAAGAAGGATTTCTCGCCGGCCGCGGTCTGGAAATCGCCTATGCCCGCTCCAAAGTCGACGTGTTCTTCGTCCATGTGCAGGGCGCCGCGCGGCTGATCTATCCGGACGGATCGCGCCGCCGCATCACCTATGCCGCCAAAACCGGGCATCGCTTTTCCGCCGTCGGGAAACTGTTGATCGATCGCGGCGAGATCGACGCCGCCACCGTGTCGATGGCGAGCATTCGCGACTGGCTGGCGGCCCATGCCGACAAGGCGGACGAGGTTCTGTGGCATAACCGGTCCTTCATCTTTTTCCGCGAAGCGCCGGTCGAGGAAGAGGGGCTCGGCCCCGTGGCGGCTGCCAAGGTGCCGCTGGAGCCGGGACGCTCGCTTGCTGTCGACCGCCTCATCCACACATTCGGCGTTCCTTTCTACGTCGCGAGCGAAACCCTGCTCCATCTCGACGGCGGACATCCCTTCGGGCGCCTGATGCTCGCGCTGGACACCGGCTCGGCCATCGTCGGCCCGGCGCGCGGCGATATCTTCACGGGCTCCGGCGACCGGGCGGGGAAACTCGCGGGTTCCGTGCGCAACGACGCAGACTTCTTCATTTTCGTGCCCCGCGCGGCCGCGGCCCGATATCGCGCGCAGTCCAGCCATGGCTAAGGACAAGAAGCTTTCCACCGAGGACCGCATTCTCTGGGGGAAGGTCGCGCGCTCGGCGCGGCCCATGCCCGGGCGGTTGGACGCTCTCGAGGAGCTGCTGGGCGGGACCGCGGAAATCAAGGCTGTACCTGGCCCGGAGGCGACGCCTCCCTCGAGCACGCCCGAAAGGGCCGGCAGGGGCTTTTCACTCAGCCGCGACAAGGCAGAGCACCCCCCTCATCATCCGCTGGAGCGGCCGGTCAAACGCAAACTGGCGAAGGGCCGGCTGACGCTCGAGGCGAGGATCGACCTGCACGGCATGATCCAGAGCGAGGCGCACGGACTGCTGCTGCAGTTCCTCCTGAGGGCGCGCGACCGCGGCTTGAGGCATGTCCTCGTCATCACCGGCAAGGGGACGTCGCTCGGCAGCGACGGCGCCCTGAAGCGAGCCGTGCCGCTCTGGTTCTCGCTTCCCGAGTTCCGGCCCTTGATATCGTCCTACGAACCGGCCGCCCGCAATCACGGCGGCGAGGGCGCGCTTTATGTGCGGCTGGCGCGGGCGAAGGGAGGCGCCTCATGACTCCCTTCGGCGAGGCCGTGCGCGAACTTCGCCGGCGCAAGGGCGTGTCTCAGAAAGAGATGGCGGCTGCAATAGGGGTTTCGCCCGCCTATCTCTCGGCTCTCGAACACGGCAAGCGGGGAGCGCCGAGCTTCGACTTCCTCCAGCGCGTTGCCGGCTATTTCAACGTGATCTGGGATGAGGCCGACGAACTCTTCCGGATAGCGCATCTTTCAGATCCGAAAGTCGTGCTCGACACGTCCGGCCTTCCGCCCGGTCACACTGCCTTCGCCAACCGTTTGAGCATGGAGATTCGCGGACTGTCGGCGGAGACGATTCGGGCACTGGAAGATGTTTTGGAAAAAGCCACATTTCCTGATAAGGACAGGGGATGAAAGCCCATCCCGGCCGCGATCTTCGCGTCCGGGATTTGGAACAATTGGACAAATTTTCTATAGTCCGCGAGGCATCTCGCGCTGTGATTCGCAATGAATCGCGACGTCCGAAAACCTGGAAAGATCTGAGCCCGAATGACCGATATTTCTGAGACCGAAGCCGGCGCAATCGCCGAATATGGTGCCGATTCCATCAAGGTGCTGAAAGGCCTCGATGCAGTGCGCAAGCGCCCGGGCATGTATATCGGTGACACCGACGATGGCTCAGGTCTGCACCACATGGTCTACGAGGTCGTGGATAACGCGATCGACGAGGCGCTTGCCGGCCATGCGGACATCGTAACGGTCACGCTCAATCCCGACGGTTCCGTCACGGTGACGGACAACGGTCGCGGCATACCGACGGACATCCACCGGGAAGAAGGCGTCTCGGCGGCGGAAGTCATCATGACGCAGCTTCATGCCGGCGGAAAATTCGACCAGAATTCCTACAAGGTCTCCGGTGGCCTGCACGGCGTCGGCGTTTCGGTTGTCAACGCCCTCTCCGTGTCGCTGAAGCTCAAGATCCGCCGGTCGGGCAAGATCCACGAAATGAGCTTCACCCACGGCGTTGCCGACGGGCCGCTCAAGGTAACGGGCGACGCCGGCAGCGAGACCGGAACCGAGGTCACCTTCACGCCGAGCGAACAGACCTTCTCGAACATCGAGTTCGAGTTCGGTACGCTCGAGCATCGCCTGCGCGAGCTCGCCTTCCTGAATTCCGGCGTCCGCATCGTGCTGACCGACAAGCGCCATTCCGACATTCGTCGGGAAGAAATGATGTATGACGGCGGTCTCGAGGCCTTCGTCGCCTATCTGGACCGGGCGAAGAAGCCGCTCGTGCAGAAGCCGGTGTCGATCCGCGGCGAGAAGGACGGCATCACCGTCGAAGTGGCAATGTGGTGGAACGACAGCTATCACGAGAACGTGCTGTGCTTCACCAACAACATTCCGCAGCGCGACGGCGGCACGCATATGGCCGGTTTCCGCGGTGCGCTCACGCGTCAGATCACCTCCTATGCCGACACATCCGGCATCACCAAGAAGGAAAAGGTATCGCTCACGGGCGACGATTGCCGCGAGGGCCTGACGGCTGTGCTGTCGGTGAAGGTTCCCGATCCCAAATTCTCCTCGCAGACCAAGGACAAGCTGGTGTCCTCGGAAGTCCGCCCCGTCGTCGAAAGCCTGGTCAACGAGGCCCTGAGCGTCTGGCTCGAAGAACATCCTTCCGATGCCAAGATTCTCGTGGGCAAGGTCGTGGAAGCGGCCGCCGCGCGCGAAGCCGCGCGCAAGGCACGCGAGTTGACGCGCCGAAAAGGTGCGCTCGACATCTCGTCGCTGCCCGGCAAGCTCGCCGATTGCTCCGAGCGCGACCCGGCCAAATCCGAACTCTTCCTGGTGGAGGGCGACTCGGCAGGCGGCTCCGCCAAGCAGGGCCGCTCGCGTGAAAACCAGGCGATCCTGCCATTGCGCGGCAAGATCCTCAACGTCGAGCGCGCGCGTTTCGACAAGATGCTGTCGAGCCAGGAAATCGGCACGCTGATCACCGCGCTCGGCACGTCGATCGGCAGTGACGAGTTCAACGCCGACAAACTGCGCTATCACAAGATCATCATCATGACGGACGCCGACGTCGACGGCGCCCACATCCGCACGCTGCTGCTCACTTTCTTCTTCCGGCAGATGCCGGTGCTGATCGAGCGGGGCCACCTCTATATCGCCCAGCCGCCGCTCTACAAGGTGGCCCGCGGCAAGTCCGTCCAGTATCTCAAGGACGAGAAGGCGCTTGAAGATTATCTGATCAACATGGGCCTCGAGGAGGCGTCGCTCGAACTCGCTTCGGGCGAAGTGCGCGTCGGCCAGGATCTCCGCGAGGTCATCAACGATGCGCTGCGACTGCGCTCGCTGATGGATGGGCTCCACTCCCGCTACAATCGCTCGGTCGTGGAGCAGGCTGCCATCGCCGGAGCGCTCAACGTGGAACTCAACGGCGAGCGCGACGAATATCAGTTGATCGCCGCCGAAGTGGCCCGCCGGCTGGATGTCATCGCCGAGGAGACCGAACGCGGGTGGGAGGCAACGGTGACGGCGGAAGGCGGGCTGAAGCTCGAGCGCATGGTGCGCGGCGTCAAGGAAGCGGCCGTGCTCGACATGGCGCTGATCGGTTCTTCGGATGCACGCCATATCGATCAGCTCAAGGCACGGCTGAAGGAGGTCTATGGCGCTCCGCCGGTGCTGCGCCGCCGCGACGGCACGCAGGAGATCAGCGGTCCGCGCGCACTTCTCGACGCGATCTTCGCCGCCGGCCGCAAGGGGCTCACCATGCAGCGCTACAAGGGCCTGGGCGAAATGAACGCCGAGCAATTGTGGGAGACGACCCTCGATCCGAACGTCCGTTCGCTGCTGCAGGTCAAGGTTACCGATGCGACGGATGCGGATGGTCTGTTCTCGCGCCTGATGGGCGACGAAGTGGAGCCGCGGCGCGACTTCATCCAGGAAAACGCACTGAGCGTCGCCAATCTCGATATCTGACGCGCAGGTATAGGCGCGGCACTTTGATCATGGTTCCGACGAGAGCAGGGCGATCCACGCCCTGCTCTCGTCTTACGGAAGCTCGATCGCTCGCGTGTCATTCGCCCGTGAAACGTCCTTCGAAGACGAATTCGCTGACGGGCTTGCGCTGACTTGGTTTTTCGCGTTCCCGCAGATCGTCCGGCAGGGTGGAAGGATCCGCAATCCTGCCGATCGCGACGGCTGCCTCGACCCGGTAGTGCTCCGGAACACCGAGCACCTGCATGGCCTTCTCTCTGTCGACCCCCGCCATCGCATGGGCATGCCATCCGGCGAGCTGCGTCTGCAGCGCGAGCGCGAACCAGGACGCTCCCGTGTCGAATGCGTGCGTATAGGCCGGCCTCAGCTCGCCCGTCGATGTGACCCTGTGAGTCTTCGAAAGGATGATGACCAGGGCAGAGGCGTTTTTCGCCCAGCGCTGATTGCCCTCGTCGAGCGTCGACAGCAGGCGAGCGAAATGCTCGGTGCCGTGGCGGGCGTAGACGAAGCGCCAGGGCTGAAGATTGCTGGCCGAAGGCGCCCAGCGCGCGGCTTCGAAGAGCGCGAGCAGATCCTTTTCTCCGATCTCCTCGCCTGTGAAGGCGCGCGGCGACCAGCGCTCCAGAAAGATCGAGTGGATGGGGTGATCGGCTCTTCTATGGTTGATTTCTGTCACGAAGGAACATCCTTATTTCTTGCAGATACGCACCTGTCCGACGCATCGCCATTCCTGCGCGTCAGCTCAGCAGGCGCGAAGGATCCGTAAACCGCAATCATGTGATTGTCGAACCGGCGAAAAAAGCTGTATAAGTTCTGTAGATTTTTTGAGGAAGGACTCGACATGAATCTGAAAGACCCGTCGCTGCTTCGCCAGGCTGCTCTCGTGGGCGATACCTGGATCGAAGCCGACCCGAAGAATGCGATCGAGGTGAACAATCCGGCGACCGGCGAAATCATCGGCCGCGTTCCGAAGCTCGGCGCCGCCGAGACCAGAACGGCGATCGAGGCCGCGGCGCGGGTGCAGAAGGAATGGGCGGCGCGGACCGCCAAGGAGCGCTCGGTGGTGCTGCGCCGCTGGTTCGAGCTGATGATCGAAAACAAGGACGATCTCGGCCGGCTTCTGACGATGGAGCAGGGCAAGCCGCTCGCGGAGGCGACCGGCGAGATCGTCTACGGAGCGAGCTTCATCGAATGGTTCGCGGAAGAGGCGCGGCGTGTCTATGGCGACCTGGTTCCCGGTCATCAGAAGGATAAGCGCATTCTGGTGATGAAGCAGCCGATCGGCGTCGTCGCCGCGATCACGCCGTGGAACTTTCCGAACGCGATGATCACCCGCAAGGCCGGGCCGGCCTTTGCCGCCGGTTGCGCCATGGTCTTGAAGCCGGCCGCGCAGACGCCGTTTTCGGCGATCGCCATCGCCGTGCTCGCCGAGCGCGCGGGCATGCCGAAAGGCCTTTTCAGCGTCATCACCGGCTCAGCTCGCGAGATCGGCGCCGAGATGACTTCGAACCCGACCGTCCGCAAGCTTACCTTTACCGGCTCGACCGAGGTCGGCGCGGAGCTCTATCGCCAGAGCGCGGCCACGATCAAGAAGCTTGGCCTGGAACTCGGCGGCAACGCCCCGTTCATCGTTTTCGATGATGCCGATCTCGATGCGGCGGTCGAAGGCGCGCTGATCGCCAAGTTCCGCAACAATGGCCAGACCTGCGTCTGCGCCAACCGCATCTATGTGCAAAACGGCGTCTACGAGGCGTTTTCGGAGAAACTCGCCCAGGCCGTCGGCAAGCTCAAGACCGGCAACGGGATGGAGGACGGCGTCATCCTCGGACCGCTGATCGACCAGCCGGCGCTGAAGAAGGTCGAGGAGCACGTGGCGGATGCGCTTGCGAAGGGCGCGCGCGTGGTGCAGGGCGGCCGTCGCCATTCGCTCGGCGGCACCTTCTACGAAGCGACGGTGCTGGCCGACGTGACCCAGGCGATGGCGGTCGCGCGGGAAGAGACATTCGGCCCGGTGGCGCCGCTCTTCCGCTTCAAGGACGAGTCGGATGTGATCGCACAGGCGAACGACACCGAATTCGGCCTTGCCTCCTATTTCTATGCCAAGGACCTCGCCCGCGTCTTCCGCGTGGCGGAAGCGCTGGAATATGGCATGGTCGGTGTCAATACCGGCCTGATCTCCACGGCGGAGGCACCCTTTGGTGGCGTCAAACTCTCGGGACTCGGTCGCGAGGGGTCGAAATACGGCATCGAGGAATTCATGGAGATCAAATATGTCTGCCTCGGCGGCATCGCCTGAGGCGGCGCTCCCTCGAAAAACCGGCCGGAAAGTTCTGGCCGGTTTTTTCTTTTGCCGGTAAGAGGCTGGGAAGCACTCGGTCGCCGCCGGCAGATTGCGGCAGACACACTCGGACGCAGAAGGAGAGCAATCGATGCCCGCCCCGAAAAACACCTTCAAAGCGGCGATCCGCGAAAACCGCTTTCAGCTCGGTCTCTGGGTGGCGCTCGCCAGTCCCTATGCGGCGGAAGTGGTGGCCGGCAGCGGTTATGACTGGCTGCTGATCGATGGCGAGCATGCGCCGAACGATATTCCCATGCTGGCGGCGCAGTATCGCGCCGTCGCCGGCGGAGGCAGTCATCCGATCGTCCGCCTGCCGGTCGGCGACGCGGTCATGATCAAGCAGATCCTCGATGCCGGCGTGCAGACGCTGTTGATCCCGATGGTCGACAATGTCGAGCAGGCGCGGCAGCTCGTGCGCGCCGTGCGTTACCCGCCGCATGGCGTTCGCGGTGTCGGTGCCGCTCTCGGCCGGGCAACGAACTTCAGCCGCATCGGCGACTACCTCGAAAACGCCAACGAAGAGATCTGTCTGCTGCTGCAAATCGAGAGCCGGGCAGGGCTCGAGGCGATCGACGCCATCGCTGCGCTGGACGGCGTCGACGGCCTGTTCGTCGGTCCGGCGGATCTTGCCGCGGACATGGGGCACCTCGGCAATCCGGGTCATCCGGAGGTACGTACAGCCATAATCGAGGCCTTCGCGCGGATCGAGCGTGCCGGCAAGGCACGCGGGATCATGACCCTCGACCCCGCCCAGGCGCGAGACTATCGCGAGCTCGGTGCCGATTTCATGGCGATCGGCACCGATGTCACCTTGCTCGTCAGCGCAACGGAGCGGCTGCGCCGGGAATTTCTTGGAGAGAGCGGACCGATACGGACGGAATCCGGCTATTGATCGATTCCTCACAAGGACTGGGAAGGGCGTCTCATAAGACGCGCGGGCTGTAGGAAACTTTTCGAAGGACGGCAATCTCTCCTCCGTCCTCGTCACAGGGATCCAGCAGCGCCGCGTCTGCGGCGCGGGAAGAGTTCTTTCAGCCCAAGGACTTGGTCTGGCTGGATCCCTGTGACGAGCACAGGGATGAGGCGATCAACAAGCGGCGAACGGAAAACCGTCACACACATTTCCTGGAAACGCTCCAGTCATCGTGACCTACGGAATCGACTGGAGCAGCGTCTCCCGCGCCGATTTCAGGTGTCGCCGGCAGGCCTGTTCGGCGAGCGTGGGATCGCGCGATTGCAGCGCGGCGATATAGTCGAGATGCTCCTCCAGCGCCCGGGCGTTGCGCTCCCGCGCATTCGCCTTGTTCCACTGGTAGTGATAGTGAAAGACGATGGCGATGACATCGTAGAAGTCGATGATGAAGCGGTTGCTGGACGATTTGTGCACCAGCAGGTGGAGGCGCTCGTCGAGTTCGGAAAATTCGCTGTAGCGCTTGTCGATGTCGGCGAGAATCTCCCGATGCACCGCCTCGATCTTCTTCAGCTCCTCCCAGGCCGGGTCCTGGTCGGGAAGGGAGACGAAGCGAGCGGCCGAGCGCAGTTCGAACATCTCCCTCACTTCCGTCAGTTCGAGCGCGAATTCGCGCGTGAACCCCTTGAGAACCCAATGGCTGTTCGGCCGTTTTTCGATCAGCCCGAAACGGCTGAAGCGGATCAGGAATTCGCGCACGCTGGTCGTTCCGGCACCGATCTCGCGGGCGAGCTCGAGCTCGTTGATCTGCATGCCGGGCTCGGCGCCGCCAGCCAGAATCCGGCGCATGAAGCTCCGCTCGATCCTTTCGGCCAGCGAATCGGTCTCCGCGGTCGGGAAGTAGTCCGAGGGCTCAGGTCGTCTCAGCACCGTCTTGCTGCGCTTGTCCCAGGCGATGAGGCTCAGTTCCTCGCAGCGCGTCAGGATGGCGCGCACGGTCGTGCGGCTGACGCCGAGCGCCTGCCCGAGCTCCGGTTCGGAGGGAAGCGTCGAAGTCTCCGCGAACAGCTCCAGGCAGCGGTTGAAGGCATCCTTGAAAACGGTGTTCTGCTTCGCCATGGCGAGGATCCGGCCCGGTTCGGGTTTCTCGTGTCGGCACGTCGAGGCTCCCGTTCCGCGACGGCCGCAATGGGCCCATAATAGCCATTGACGAACATCTGTCTATTGTAGATAAAAGACAGAACCAGTGTTTTCACATGTGGGGAACCGTTCGGGAGGAGCTTGATTTGCCCGCACCGTCTTCGATCCTTCTTTCGCCGGACGATAACGTCGTCGTCGCCACCGCTGCGATTGCGCCGGGCGACCGGCTGGCCGGCGGCGTGTCGGCGGTCGCGCGCATCGAGCCGGGCCACAAGGCCGCGATCCGCAGGATCGACGTCGGTGAGCCGGTGGTCAAATACGGCCAGGCGATCGGCCGCGCCACGTCCCCCATCGCGCCCGGCGAGCACGTTCATTCGCATAACCTTGCCTTCGATCAGGGTCGGCTCGCCATTGGTGCCGCCGTTCCGCCGGAGGCTGCCAGCGAGGCGGACAAAGCGCGCACGTTCCTCGGCTATCGACGGGCGGACGGCCGGGCCGCAACGCGCAATTATATCGGCATCGTCGCCAGCGTGAACTGTTCCACCACGGTCTGTCGCGCGATCGCCGACGAGGCGAACAGGCGCATTCTGCCGAAATATGAAGGCATCGACGGTTTCGTGCCGATCGTCCACGACCAGGGATGCGGCATGTCGTCCACGGGCGACGGAATGAAGAACCTGCACCGGACGCTCGCCGGCTATGCGCGTCACGCGAATTTCGGCGGCGTGCTGATGGTCGGGCTCGGCTGCGAGGTCAATCAGCTGACGCTCTACGGCCAGAGCGGGGCCGGGGCCGAGAAGCGGCATTTCAACATCCAGGAGGCCGGCGGCTCGCGCCGTTCCGTCGAGCGCGCGCTCGGCATTCTCGACGAGATCGCCAAGGAAGTCGCGGCCGCCAGGCGCGTGCCGATCCCGGTCAGCGAGATCATCGTGGGGCTGCAATGCGGCGGTTCGGACGGGCTTTCCGGCATCACCGCCAATCCGGCGCTCGGTGCGGCGGTCGACATACTCGCCGCCGCCGGCGGCACGGCGATCCTTTCCGAGACCTCCGAGATCTACGGAGCCGAACATCTCCTGCGCAGCCGTGCGGTAAACGAGACGGTCGCGGTCAAGCTCGATGGCCTGATCGCCTGGTGGGAGGACTATGTGGCGATGCATGGCGCGTCGCTCGACAATAATCCTTCGCCGGGTAACAAGCGGGGCGGCCTGACGACGATTCTCGAGAAATCGCTGGGCGCCGTGGCCAAGGGCGGCCGCTCGCCGTTGAAGGCCGTCTACAATTACGCCGAGCGCGTGAGGGAGCCCGGACTGGTCTTCATGGACACGCCCGGCTACGATCCGGTTTCGGCCACCGGTCAGGTCGCCGGCGGCGCCAACGTGATCGCGTTCACGACGGGCCGCGGCAGCTGTTTCGGCTGTCGGCCGGCGCCGTCGATCAAGCTCACCAGCAACACGGCGCTCTATCGGGCCATGGAAGAGGACATGGACATCGACTGCGGCGTCATCGCCTCGGGTGAAGCGACGATCGCCGATCTCGGCCGGGGGATTTTCGAGCTCATCATCGAGACCGCCTCGGGCCGAAAGACCAAGAGCGAGCTTTTCGGCTACGGCGACAACGAATTCGTGCCCTGGCATCTGGGGGCGACGCTTTAAGGCTGAGGGGCGAAGCGAGACGCATGTAAGGGCGCAATCCTTGGGGGAGGAAAACAAGGAATGCAGACGAGAAGGATAGGCCGGACCGCGCTTGCGGTGACGGAGTACAGTTTCGGCACCGCGGGACTGGGCGGTCTCTATCGGGAATGCACCCGTGAAGCGGCGATGGCGACGCTCGACGCGGCCTGGGAAGCGGGTATCCGCTATTTCGATACGGCGCCGTTCTATGGCCTTGGCCTTGCCGAGCGGCGGGTCGGCGACTTCCTGCGCGACAAGCCGCGCGACAGCTTCGTGCTGTCGACGAAGGTCGGTCGCCTGCTTCACCCGGTGCCCGAGAACCAGGTCCCTGACTATTCCTACGTCAAGCCGCTGAACTTCGACGTCACCTATGACTACGGCTACGACGCGATCATGCGTTCGGTCGAGATGAGTTATGCCCGTCTCGGTCTCAATCGAATCGATATTCTTTATGTCCACGACATTGGCGGCTACACACATGGTGCGGCGAAAAACGCCGTTTACCTGCGGCAGCTTCTGGATTCGGGCCTGAAAGCACTCGAGGAGCTGAAATCGAGCGGCGTCATTTCGGCCTACGGTCTCGGCGTCAACGAGGTGCCGGTCTGCCTCGACGTCATGCGCCAGGCCGACATCGACTGCATCCTGCTTGCCGGCCGCTATACGCTCCTGGACCGCTCCGCGGTTGCCGAGCTCCTGCCGCTCTGCGCGAAGAAGCACACCTCGCTGGTCGTCGGCGGCGTGTTCAATTCCGGCATTCTCGCGACCGGGCCGGTCGAGGGAGCGCATTTCGATTACATGCCGGCGACCGACGAGGTGCGCGCCAAGGTCGCGGCGATGGAAGCCATCGCCGGGCAGCGCGCCATGCCGCTGGCCGCCCCGGCCCTGCAGTTCCCGCTGGCCAATCCCAACGTCGCCTCGGTGCTGCTCGGAACCGCCAAACCGTCGAGCCTGAAACGGAACATGGAACTGACCCGCTACGGGATCGCGCCGGAAGATTACGCGGCCTTCGAACCCCATACACTTGTCGCGCCCGAGCTGGGGCCGGAGGCGGTAAGGGCCTGATGCTTCGCCGCCCTCAAGGGCGGCCGCCACTCTCCATAAGCAACCGGGCCGCATGCACCTGGCGACCCGGTCGATAACGGAACAAGGTGTAACTGAGGAGAACCCGATGAGCATAGCCAAGCGCATTCTTTCACGCCGTGCCTTCAATGCCCTGGCCGGCGCCGCTTTCGTCGCCGCAATGGTCCCCGCGACCTCTTTCGCGCAGGACGTCACCATCCCCATCATCGTCAAGGACACCACCTCCTTCTACTGGCAGATCGTGCTTGCGGGAGCGCGCGCCGCCGGCAAGGATCTCGGTGTCAACGTGCCGGAGCTCGGCGCCCAGTCGGAATCCGACATCAACGGCCAGATCACCATCCTGGAAAACGCCGTTGCGGGCGCGCCGGCCGCGGTCGTGATCGCGCCGACGGAGTTCAAGGCGCTCGGCAAGCCCGTCGACGAGGCCGCCAAATCGGTTCCGGTGATCGGCATCGATTCCGGGGCGGATTCGAAGGCCTTCACCTCGTTCCTGACCACGGACAACGTCCAGGGCGGACGCATAGCCGCCGACGGTCTTGCCGCCGCCATCAAGGAGGCGACCGGCAAGGAAGAGGGCGAGATCGCGATCATCACCAGCCTGCCGGGTGTCGGCTCGCTCGACCAGCGCCGCGAAGGCTTTCTCGATCAGGTCAAGACGAAATATCCGGGCCTGAAAGTGGTTGCCGACAAATATGCCGACGGTCAGGCGACGACCGGTCTCAACATCATGACCGATCTGATCACCGCCAATCCCAACCTCGTCGGCGTTTTCGCCTCGAACCTGATCATGGCGCAGGGCGTCGGCCAGGCGATCGCCGAGAACAAGCTCGGCGACAAGATCAAGGTGATCGGCTTCGACAGCGACGACAAGACCGTGGGCTTCCTCAAGGAAGGCGTGCTGGCGGGCCTCGTCGTCCAGGATCCCTACCGCATGGGCTATGACGGCGTGAAGACGGCTCTTGCGGTCTCCAAGGGCGAGAAGGTCGAAGCCAATGTCGATACCGGCGCGAATCTGGTCACCAAGGCCAATATGAGCGAGCCGAAGATCGACGCGCTTTTGAATCCGAAGGTCAACTGACGAGCGCGATTGCGCGGCGCCGTAGGACCGGCGCTGCGCATCGCCTTCAGGAGAACAGTGCAACGGCCGAAGGGAATCGGCCGCTGCGATCCCGGAAGTGGAGGACAATGCCATGATAGGGCTTCAAGAGGTCAGCCATCGTCATGACGAACAGGTGAGGGCGGCGGGCGCCCATCCGGTTCCGAAGGGCGAGCCCATCCTGGAACTCCGCGGCCTGCAGAAAAACTACGGCGCGGTCGAGGCTTTGAAGCCCGCGACTATGACCTTTCTATCCGGCGAAATCCATGCGATCGTCGGCGAGAACGGTGCCGGCAAATCGACGCTGATCAAGCTCCTGACCGGAGTCATCGCCCGCAGCGCCGGAGAAATCCGCTGGTGCGGCGAGCCAGTCGACCTGGCCACGCCCAACGAAGCGATCGCGCGCGGCATCAACGCGGTTCACCAGGAGGTGGTGCTTTGCCCGCATCTGAGCGTCGCGGCGAACATGTTCCTGAGCGACGAGATGAACCGGCGCGGGCTGATGCGCAAACGCGCGATGACCGGCGCGGCCCAGGGCGTGCTTGACGATCTCGGCTTCAACCTGCCCGCCAATGCCGAACTCGGCAGCCTGACGATCGGCCAGCAGCAGCTGGTCGCCACCGCTCGGGCGGCCATGCGTGGCACGCAGTTCCTCATCTTCGACGAACCCACGGCCTATCTCACGCGACAGGAATCGGCACAGCTTTTCCGCCTGATCCGCCGGCTGCAGGGCGAGGGCGTCACGATCGTCTATATCAGCCACAGGCTGGAAGAAGTGTTCGAGCTCGCGGACCGCGTCTCGGTGCTTCGCGACGGCACGCATGTCGGCACGCGCGCGATTTCCGAGACGAACGAGGCCGAGCTCATCACTCTGATGATCAACCGCACGATCGAACAGATCTACCACAAGGAACGTTTCCAGCCGGGCGAGATGATCGTCGAGACGCGCGGGCTCTCCGGTCCCGGTTTCCGCGACATATCGCTCTCGGTCAGGGCGGGTGAGATCGTCGGGCTCTACGGACTGATCGGTGCCGGCCGCAGCGAATTCGCGCTCGGACTTTACGGGCGCAACACGGTGAGCGAAGGAGAGATCTTCTGGCAGGGCCGAAAGGTCGAGATAGCCAATGAGCGCAAGGCCATGGACCTGGGGATCGCGCTCGCGCCGGAGAGCCGCCGCGATCAGGGCCTGTGCCTCAACCTGCCGATCGGCGTCAACATCAACCTGCCTGTTTTCAAAAGGCTGACGCGCGGCTTGACGATCAACCGCGCGCAGGAGGCCTCCAATGCCGAACGTCAGATCCGGGATCTGAAGATCAAGACGCCGTCGCGGCGCGTGCTTGCCTCCGCCATGTCCGGCGGCAACCAGCAGAAGATCGTGATCGGCAGATGGCTGAGCCACGGCGCGAAGCTCTTCATCTTCGACGAGCCGACCGTGGGCGTCGATGTCGGCACCAAGGCGGAAATCTACCGGCTGTTTGCGCGGCTTCTGGAGAAGGGGGCAGGGATCATCCTGATCTCCTCCTACCTGCCGGAGGTCTATGAGCTGGCCGATCGCCTGCATGTGTTCCGGCAGGGGCGGCTTGTGGCAAGCCACGACTACCGAGCCGCAAGCCATGAGGAAGTGCTGGCGCAGGCGATCAATGCCTGAGAGCCGGATGAGGAAGGACGCAGGGAGGAAGCGATGAGTGTGGAAACGGTTGAAAGCGCGGGACCGACGCCGAAGAAAGGCGTCAGCATCCTGTTCGGTCTTACGCTCGTGGGATTGCTGGTCGTCCTCTGGCTGCTCCTGGGCCTGGCGACCAATGCCTTCTGGACGCCCAACAACATCAGCAACCTCCTGCGTCAGGGGGCGATGACCGCGATTCTCGCCGTCGGCCAGACCTTCGTCATCATCACGGCCGGCATCGACCTTTCGGTCGGAGCCGTCGTCGGTTTCACCAGCGTCATCGTCGCCTGGCTGCTCGCGGCGGGGGTTCCGCTCTGGCTCGCGATCATCGCGACGCTGGCGATCGGCGTGCTGATCGGCGCCTTCCATGCCTTCGGCATCGTTCGCATGGGGCTGCCGCCCTTCATCATCACGCTTGCGACGCTGACCTCGCTTCGCGGCATCGGTCTCCTGATAACAAACGGCTCGACCATCTCGATCACCAACGACGCCTTCACCACTTTCTCACGCGCCGACTTCCTCGGAGTTCCCAGTCTTTTCTGGATGGTGATCGTCGTTGCAATTCCGGCTTACGTCTTCCTGCATCTGAGCCGCTTCGGCCGCTATCTCTTCGCCGTCGGCTCCAACCGCGAGGCGGCGCGTCTTTCCGGCGTCAACGTCAACCGAACGATCTATCTGGCCTATATCCTGTCATCGACCTGCGCCGCCTTTGTCGGGCTTCTGCTCGCCTCGCGCATCGGCATCGGCAACGCCACGCAGGCCGAAGGCTGGGAGCTGCAGGCGATCGCTTCGTCGGTCATCGGCGGCACGAGCCTTTTCGGCGCGGTCGGCTCGGTTCACGGCCCGCTGCTCGGCGCCTTCATCCTTGCCACGATCAACAACGGTGCCAATCTCCTGAACGTCAATTCCTTCTGGCAGCGCATCATCACCGGGCTGCTGATCATCGTGATCGTCTATTTCGACCAGTTGCGGCGGCGGGGGGCGCGGTGATGGCCGCCTGCCCGCAACCGGTCCCCAGCAAGCTTCGGAGCGCCGCATGAAAGCCGTCGTCTGTTCAGAGCCCGGCCGCCTCGCGCTCGTCGCCCGCAGCGGGCCCGAGGCACCGGCAACCGGTTCGGTCCGCCTTGCCGTCAGCCGCGTCGGGATCTGCGGCACCGATTATCATATCTTCGAGGGCAAGCATCCTTTTCTCGAATATCCGCGCGTGATGGGCCATGAGATCTCTGCGAGGGTGATCGAAGGGGGACCCGGCACCCGGTTCGCGCCGGGGACGCTCGTCGTCGTTAACCCCTATCTCTCCTGCGGGGAGTGCATCGCCTGCCGCAAAGGCAAGCCGAACTGCTGCACGGCGATCCGCGTCCTCGGCGTTCACACCGACGGCGCCTTCTGCGAAGAAATCGTCATGCCCGAGCAGAACCTCTATTCGGCCGAAGGCCTTTCGCCGGAAGCCGCCGCGGCGGTCGAGTTCCTTGCGATCGGCGCCCATGCCGTCCGTCGCTCGGCGGCTGGCCGAGGCGACCGTTCGCTGGTGATAGGTGCCGGACCGATCGGCCTGGGGACGGCCGTCTTTTCCCGCATAGCCGGCCACGACGTACGGCTGCTCGACACGAGCGAGGAGCGCCTGGCCTTCGCCACGGAAAAGCTCGGCTTTTCGCCCGGAATCCTGGCGGGCGACGATGCGGCGCTCGCGCAGGCGACGGGTGGGGAGGGTTTCGACGTCGTCTTCGACGCCACCGGCAACGCCCGGTCGATGGAAGGGGCGTTTGGCCATGTCGCCCACGGCGGCACGCTCGTCTTCGTCAGCGTGGTCAAGGAGGAGATCCGTTTCTCGGATCCCGAATTCCACAAGCGGGAAATGTCCCTCGTCGCCAGCCGCAACGCTACCCGCGAGGACTTCGATCACGTGATTCGGTCGCTTGCGGCGGGGCTGGTTCCGATCGAGGCGCTCGTCACCCACCGCACGACGCTCGAGGACCTCGTCCGCGATCTTCCCCGCTGGGCTCACGACAAGTCAGGGCTCGTCAAGGCAGTTGTGGCTGTGAGCGACGGGTGAGAGGCCTCGTTCCGCGCGCACGTCCTTCCCCAAAAAGTGAGGGGCGGGTTTGTTGCGCTGCACAAGAAAAATGCTAGTGTAGCAGCGATTGCGAACACCAGAGACGAACAACCGCAAGCTAGATCGTTCGCCGTCCCGGTGAAACGATCTTACTCTTCGTGACTACGCTTCCGACGGAAACCGATGCAACCGTTTCCTGAGGAGGCGCTCCGGCGTCGGACTGGGAGCGGCGTTTTCGTTGATTTGAGACAAGGGATACGCGCCCATGTTCTACCAGCTTTATGAGATGAACCATGCGATGATGGCTCCGTGGCGCACGGCGGCAGACGCCATGCGGCTGGCCTTCAGCAATCCGATGAATCCGGTTTCACATACCTATTTCGGCCGCGCCGCGGCCGCAGGACTGGAAGTTTTCGAGCGTGCCACCCGCCGCTACGGCAAGCCGGAATTCGGCCTTGCGGAAACCGAGATCGATGGGCAGCCCGTGCCCGTCCGTGAAAGGATCGTCTGGCGGGAGCCGTTCTGCAATCTCATCCATTTCGAACGCAGCCTGCCAAGGGACCGCGCTCCGGATCCGAAAGTCCTGATCGTTGCGCCCATGTCCGGCCACTACGCCACGCTGTTGCGCGGAACCGTGGAAGCACTGCTGCCCCATTCCGACGTCTACATCACCGACTGGATCGACGCCCGCATGGTTCCCTTGAGCGAGGGAACCTTCGATCTCGACGACTATATCGACTACGTCATCCAGATGCTGCATTTCCTCGGGCCGGATGCGCATGTGATCGGGGTCTGTCAACCGGCCGTTCCGGTTCTGGCGGCCGTCGCGCTGATGGAGGCGGCGGAGGATCCCCTCGCACCGTCGACGATGACGCTGATGGGCGGGCCGATCGACACACGCATCAACCCGACCGCGGTCAACGAGCTTGCGAAGGAACGGCCGATCGAGTGGTTCCGCGACAATGTCGTCATGCCGGTTCCGTGGCCGCAGCCCGGCTTCATGCGCATGGTCTATCCGGGCTTCCTCCAGCTCTCCGGCTTCATGTCGATGAACCTCGACCGGCACCTGATCGCTCACAAGGAATTCTTCGCCCATCTGGTCAAGAACGATGGCGACGCGGCCGAAAAACACCGTGACTTCTACGACGAATATCTGGCGGTGATGGATCTGACCGCGGAGTTCTACCTGCAGACCGTGCAGGTGGTGTTCATGCAACATGCGCTGCCCAAGGGCGAGATGATGCACCGCGGCAAGCGGGTCGATCCGACGGCGATCCGGCGCGTGGCGCTGCTGACCGTCGAGGGCGAGAACGACGATATTTCCGGCCTCGGCCAAACCAGGGCGGCGCAGACGATCTGCACCGGCATTCCCGATTCGATGCGGCAGCACTATATGCAGCCCGATGTGGGCCATTACGGCGTCTTCAACGGTTCGCGCTTCCGCCGCGAGATCGCACCGCGCATCGTCGCCTTCCAGCGCCGGCATTCACGCCATGCGAAGCCGGTCAAACAGCTCATCAAGGGTGGCAAATCGGCCTGAGCGAGTCATCGTAGCGCTCGATTTGCCGGAGGAAAGTCAGGGGGTTGTCCGATTCCTTGTTACAATGTCTTGCGCCGGGGCCGTGGCTTTCCCACATCGTTTTCATCGGGCCGCGAAGGGCGGCCCGCCGACTGCGAGGAATCCTGAAGATGAACCAATCTGCACTGATCCGTCCGGACTGGACGCCCGCGACCATTGCATTGATGGTGCTGGGTTTCATTGTGTTCTGGCCGCTCGGCCTGGCAATGCTCGCCTACATCCTCTTCGGCGACAAGCTGAGGGCGTTCAAGAAGGACGCCAATGAAGGAGTGGATCGCATGTGTGCCGGCTTCAAACGGAACCACCGGGGACATTGGGCACATCATCGTACCGGCAATGTCGCCTTCGACGACTGGCGGACAGCGGAACTTGCCCGTCTCGACGAGGAGCGCCGCAAGCTTGACGAGATGCGCGAGGAATTCGACGGCTATGTACGCGAACTCCGTCGTGCCAAGGACCAGGAGGAATTCGACCGCTTCATGCGCGAACGCAAGAACGGCCGCACCGGTCCGGAAGCCGGCTTCGAATCGAGCTGATCCCGCAAGGCATCCGGTGTTTCATGTGAAACGCCGGATGTCGCTCGTCCATCTGCCAAGTCCCCTGCGAATCGTCTAGAACGGCCTCATGTTTTCATCTCTCAAGCGGCACCGTGGCAGTGGACCGCCCCTTGATGTCGTCCGTGACATCGAGGTTGCCGGCAAGGTCCTTCCCCTGACCATTCGGCAAAATGCGCGCGCGACGCGGATGACGCTTCGCATCGAGCCCGGAGGGCGAGCGTTGAAGCTCACCGTACCGGAAGGCCTGCCGGAGCGCGAGGTCAGCGCCTTTCTCACCCGGCACCAAGGCTGGCTGATGACCAAGCTTGCCCGCTTTTCCGGTGAAAGCGAGCTCGAGGACGGCGGCACCATCCTTGTTCGCGGCGTCGCGCACCGCATCGAGAGAACGGGCCGCCTGCGCGGCTTGACCGAAGCGCTCGTGATCGACGAGGAGGCGGTTCTCAGAGTGGGCGGTGCCGAGGAGCATCTGCGCCGGCGCATCGCCGACTATCTCAAGAAGGAAGCCCGCAGCGAACTCGAGCGCCTGGTCGCCGTCTATGCCGGCAGGACGGGAAGCAGGGCACGCTCCCTCAGCCTGAAGGACACCCGCAGCCGCTGGGGATCCTGCTCCGCCGAGGGCGATTTGAGCTTTTCCTGGCGGATTGCCATGGCGCCGCCGAAGGTGATCGCCTATCTCGCGGCACACGAGGTCGCCCATCTGCAGGAAATGAACCATGGACCGCGTTTCTGGGCGCTATGCGAGAGCCTGTGCCCGGAAACGAAGGACGCCAGGCACTGGCTCAAGCGCAACGGTACGATGCTGCACGCGATCGATTTCGGGTAGATCGAGTGTGGCCAAAGGGCACCTCATCCCGCAGGCGGGGAGAGGGAACTTGGGAGGCATGCGGCTTGTCCCTTCGCTCCGCTTGCGGCGAAAAGGTACCGGAAGGGCGGAGGAGGGTGCCGGCTTGGTTCGCTCGAAAAACACCATATGCCTGCCACCCCCTCTTCCTAAGATTGGCCGCTGGCGCGCAACGGTTTTGCTCGACTCGGGCGGCATTTCATGCAAGGTCGCTTTCCATGAAAACGGAAGTGAAGATCTGTGGTTTGAAGACGGCCGAAGCCGTAGAACGTGCCGTCGCGCTCGGCGCTTCCCACGTGGGCTTCATCTTCTTTCCCAAGAGCCCCCGCAACATCGAACCGGACGATGCCGGCCGCCTTGCCGCGCGCGCCCGCGGGCGCGCGAAGATCGTCGCGGTCACGGTCGATGCGGACAATGACGGTCTCGACGAGATCGTCTCGGCGCTCGCCCCCGACGTCCTCCAGCTTCACGGCTCGGAGACCCCGGAGCGGGTCCTTGCCATCAAGGCGCTTTACGGTCTTCCGGTGATGAAGGCGCTTGCCGTCCGCGAGGCCTCCGACCTGGAGCGGATCGATCCCTATATGGGCATCGTCGACCGTTTTCTCCTGGATGCGAAGCCTCCGGCTGGTTCCGATCTGCCGGGCGGCAACGGAATTTCTTTCGACTGGCGGCTTCTCGACGCGCTTGACGGAAGCGTCGATTACATGCTTTCCGGTGGATTGAACGCGAGCAACATCGGAGACGCACTTGCGCTGACCGGCGCCCGCGCCATCGATACATCATCCGGAGTCGAAAGCGCGCCGGGGATAAAGGATCTGACGCTCATGGAAGCGTTTTTCGAAGCGGTCCGCCGGGCGGAAGCTTGAGCGGCCGCGATCAGGGAGCAAGACGTGAATCAACCGCCTAAACCGAACTCCTTCAGGTCCGGACCCGATGAAGAGGGCCGTTTCGGCATATTCGGCGGGCGCTTCGTCGCCGAGACGCTGATGCCGCTGATCCTTGATCTCCAGGATGAGTGGGCGAGGGCGAAGAACGATCCGGCTTTCAAGACAGAGCTCGAAAATCTCGGCACCCACTATATCGGCCGGCCGAGCCCGCTCTATTTCGCCGAGCGCCTGACGGCCGAACTCGGCGGCGCCAAGATCTATTTCAAGCGCGAGGAGCTCAATCACACGGGCTCCCACAAGATCAACAATTGCATCGGTCAGATCCTGCTCGCCAAGCGCATGGGCAAGACCCGCATCATCGCGGAAACCGGCGCCGGCCAGCACGGCGTGGCATCGGCGACGGTCGCGGCGCGCTTCGGCCTGCCCTGCGTGGTCTATATGGGTGCGACCGACGTGGAGCGGCAGGCGCCGAACGTCTTCCGCATGAAGCTTCTCGGCGCCGAGGTGAAGCCGGTGACGGCCGGCAACGGCACCCTCAAGGACGCCATGAACGAGGCGTTGCGCGACTGGGTGACCAATGTCGACAGCACCTATTACCTGATCGGCACGGCCGCCGGCCCGCATCCCTATCCGGAGATGGTGCGCGACTTCCAGGCAGTCATCGGTGAGGAAGCCAAGCAGCAGATCCTCGAAGCCGAAGGCCGGCTTCCCGATCTCGTGGTCGCTGCCGTGGGCGGCGGTTCCAATGCGATCGGCATCTTCCATTCGTTCCTCGACGACGAGGGCGTCAGGATCGTCGGCGTGGAAGCGGGTGGCAAGGGGCTCGACGGCGACGAGCACTGCGCTTCGCTCACCGCCGGTTCGCCCGGCGTGCTCCACGGCAACCGCACCTATCTTCTTCAGGACGGTGACGGCCAGATCAAGGAAGGCCATTCGATCTCGGCAGGCCTCGATTATCCCGGCATCGGACCGGAACATGCCTGGCTGAACGACATCGGCCGCGTCGAATATGTGCCGATCATGGATCATGAGGCGCTCGAGGCCTTTCAGACGCTGACGCGGCTCGAAGGCATCATCCCGGCGCTCGAACCGTCCCATGCGCTTGCCGAAGTCATCAAGCGCGCGCCGAAGATGGGCAAGGACGAGATCATCCTGATGAATCTCTCCGGTCGCGGCGACAAGGACATTTTCACCGTCGGCAAAATTCTCGGTATGGGGCAGTAAAGATCATGACCGCACGCATGGAGCAACGGTTCGCCGACGTGGCGGCCGAGGGGCGCCCGGTTCTCGTGACCTATTTCATGGGCGGCGACCCGGATTTCGAAACGTCGCTGGCGATCATGAAGGCGCTGCGGCAGGCGGGTGCCGACATCATCGAACTCGGCGTGCCTTTTTCCGACCCGATGGCCGATGGACCGGCGATCCAGCTCGCCGGCCAGCGCGCGCTGAAGGCCGGGCAGTCGCTCGCCAAGACGCTGGAGCTCGCCCGGCTCTTCCGGGCGGAGGACCAGCGCACCCCCATCGTGCTGATGGGCTATTACAACCCGATCTATATCTATGGCGTCGAGCGGTTCCTGGAGGACGCGCTCGAGGCCGGCGTCGACGGCCTGATCGTCGTGGACCTGCCGCCGGAAATGGACGACGAACTGTGCATTCCTGCACTTGAGAAGGGCATCAGCTTCATCCGCCTGGCAACGCCCACGACGGACGATCGCCGCCTGCCCAAGGTTCTCGAAAACACGTCGGGTTTCGTGTATTACGTGTCGATGACCGGGATCACCGGCTCGGCGCTGCCCGATCCGTCGCTGATCGCCGGAGCGGTCGCGCGCATCAAGGCGCATACGCCCTTGCCTGTCTGCGTCGGCTTCGGGGTGAAGACCGCCGACCATGCGCGCGCCATCGGCGCATCCGCAGACGGCGTCGTCGTCGGCACGGCGATCGTCAATCAGATCGCGTCGAGCTTGACCGAAGAAGGCCAGGCAACGGAAGCGACGGTCCCGGGTGTCGAAGCGCTCGTCAGGGGGCTTGCGGCCGGCGTACGGGCGGCACGGCTTGCTGCAGCCGAATAATTGCCCATATTGACGCGCACAAGCCGAAGGAAAATCTTCAGGAGACTGCTTAATTGAACTGGATCACAAACTACGTTCGGCCGAAGATCAACTCGATGCTTGGCCGCAGGGAAGTTCCGGAGAACCTCTGGATCAAGTGCCCTGAAACGGGCGAGATGGTGTTCCATCGCGATCTGGAAGAGAACAAATGGGTCATCCCGCAATCCGGCTTCCACATGAAGATGCCGGCGAAGGCCCGTTTGAAGGATCTCTTCGACGGCGGAATCTACGAAGCCTTCCCGCAGCCCAAGGTGGCGCAGGACCCGCTCAAGTTCCGCGACTCGAAGAAATACTCCGATCGCCTGCGCGACAGCCGCGCCAAGACCGAACTCGATGACACGATCGTTGCCGGCCTCGGCCAGGTCCAGGGCATCAAGCTCGTCGCTGTCGCGCATGAGTTCAACTTCATCGGCGGGTCGCTGGGGATTGCCGCGGGCGAAGCGATCGTGAAGGCCTTCGAGCGCGCGATCGCGGAGAAGTGCCCGCTGGTGATGTTCCCGGCCTCGGGCGGCGCTCGCATGCAGGAAGGCATCCTGTCGCTGATGCAGCTGCCGCGCACGACCGTAGCCCTGAACATGCTCAAGGAAGCGGGGCTTCCCTATATCGTCGTCCTGACGAACCCGACGACCGGCGGCGTCACCGCATCCTATGCGATGCTGGGCGATATCCACATGGCCGAACCCGGCGCGGAAATCGGCTTTGCCGGCAAGCGGGTGATCGAGCAGACGCTGCGGGAAAAGCTTCCGGATGGCTTCCAGACTTCGGAATATCTGCTGGAGCATGGCATGGTCGACATGGTCGTCAAGCGCCACGACATCCCGGAGACGCTCGCGCGCGTTCTCAACATTCTGATGAAGAAGCCGGCCAAGGCGGTCAAGCGCGATACCGCGACGGAGTTGGCCCCGCTGCCGGTGGCCGCGAGCGCCTAGATTAGGGCTACCATAATGACGGCGACAGAGGTCAGCGAGGCGGCGCAGGAGATCGAGAAGCTTCTCGCCCTGCATCCCAAAGGGTTCGACCTTTCGCTCGACAGGATCACGCGGCTGCTTGCCGCCCTCGGCAATCCTCACGAGCGCCTGCCGCCGGTCATCCACGTGGCCGGCACCAACGGCAAGGGCTCGGTCACGGCCTTCTGCCGGGCGATCCTGGAGGCCGCGGGCCTCAGCGTCCATGTCCACACGTCGCCGCATCTGGTGAACTGGCACGAGCGCTATCGCCTGGGTGTAAAGGGCGGCAAGGGGGCCCTGGTCAGCGACCCCGTGCTTGCCGATGCCGTACGGCGCGTTGCCGAAGCGAATGGCGGAGAGAAGATCACCGTCTTCGAAATCCTGACCGCGGTCACTTTCCTGCTCTTCGCGGAGCATCCGGCCGATGTCGCGATCATAGAAGTCGGCCTCGGCGGACGGTATGACGCGACCAATGTCATTGCCCGGCCGGCCGTCTCCGTGATCATGCCGATCTCGCTCGATCATCAGGCTTATCTCGGCGACCGGGTCGAACTGATCGCTGCGGAAAAGGCGGGGATCATGAAGCGGGGCTGCCCGGTGGTGATCGGCCACCAGGAGGAAGAGGGCGCGCGCAATGTGCTGATCGCGACCGCCGAACGTCTCGGCTGCCCAATATCCGTCTACGGACAGGATTTCATGGCGCATGAGGAGTTCGGCAGGCTGATCTTCCAGGATGAGAACGGCCTTGCGGACCTGCCGCTGCCGCGCCTGCCGGGCCGGCATCAATATGCCAATGCCGCGGCGGCGATCCGTGCCGTCCGGGCAGCCGGTTTCGATGTTCCCGAGGCGGCCATCGAGAAAGGATTGGCCGGCGTCGAGTGGCCCGGGCGCCTGCAGCGCCTCCCCGGCGGCAGGCTCTCGCATTTCTGCCCGCCGGGCGCCGAGATATGGATCGACGGCGGACACAATCCGGGCGCCGGCCACGTCATTGCCGAGGCGATGGCCACCTTCGAGGAGCGCGACCCGCGACCGCTCTTCCTGATCATCGGCATGATCAATACCAAGGAACCGATCGGCTATTTCAAGGCTTTCCTCGATCTGACGGAACAGGTCTTCACCGTGCCGGTGCACGGGTCCGACGCGGGACTGGACCCGCTGGCGCTGGCCGCCGATGCGGCCGCAGCCGGGCTCGAGGCCAATGCAACCTCCTCGGTCGCCGAAGCGCTCGGGCAGATCGCGGAACTCACCGACGAGGACCCCGTGCCGCCGCGCGTGCTGATCGGCGGCTCCCTCTACCTGGTCGGCGACGTGCTCGCGGAAAACGGCACGCCGCCGCGCTAGACTAGATCACGGCGATTTCAGGCGAAAAAAAGCCCGGCTAGGCCGGGCTTCGCATTGTCGGATTGAAGTCCTGGCGGATCAAGCCACCGCGTTCGAAATCCAGGAGCTGAGCGCCGTCTTCGGTGCGGCGCCGACCTTGATGTCGGCGACTTCGCCGCCCTTGAACATGGCGAGCGTCGGAATCGAACGGACGCCGTATTGCGCCGCGAGTTCGGGGTTTTCGTCGATGTTGAGCTTGACGACCTTGACCTTGCCGGCAAGCTCGGTTGCGATTTCTTCGAGGCTCGGCGCAATCATCTTGCACGGGCCGCACCATTCCGCCCAGAAGTCGACGACGACCGGTTCGGCCGAGTTCAGAACTTCTTTCTGAAAATTGGAAGTATCGACTTTCACAGTAGCCATCGGGTGCTCCTTCGGAATGGCAGTGTCCAGATGTTGTGTCTCATGTGAGGCATCGCCACCGGATTTTCAATATCGTGTATCTCACTTTGTCGCGAGCTCTTCAAGACTCCTGTCTAGCATCGGCTCTGGAAGCACCCGGATCGCCGGGCCTTCGGTGAAGATCAGCACGCATCGGAAACGCTTGCCGGGGTAAAGAGGTTTCAGGATTTCCCGATAGATCGCGAGCTGGTTTCTGTAGACCGGCGCGATCTCTTCCGGCGATTCCGGGATTTCGCGGTTGGTCTTGTAATCGGCGATCGTCACCATGTCGCCGGTGACGGCCAGACGGTCGATACGGCCCGATACGGCGAATTCGCGTGTCCCGAGCTTCAGCGTCCCCATGACGGAGACTTCCGCCCGGCTGTGCTCGCCGAAAAGCGGTTGCAGATCCGCATGGTCGAGCACGTCCATGACGTTCCCGGCAAGTGCGCGCCGTTCGGCTTCGGGCCAGCGCGGCACGGAACGGGCGAGATAGCGCTCCGCCGCGGCCAGGCGCTCGCGGCCGTCGACCGACGGAAGAACCTGCAGCAACCGGTGCAGGATCGCGCCGCGGAGCATCGAGAAATTCGGCGCGCTCTTCCCGGCGAAAAGCGCCGAGCCGACGATCGCTTCGCCGTCGGGGTCGTCGATTGCGATGGTCGTGCCGGACGGGGCAAGAGGCCGGGGCAGCCGCCGCGGCGCGGCCGGAGGCGTGAAAAGCGCCGTCGGCAAGCCGGCTGTCGGCCGTTGCGATTCTTCGGATCCGCCTTCGGACGTCGGGAGGTCGCGCGGCACATGCGCTTCGCGCCAGGCAATGCCCTGCCACTCCTCGCTTCCGGCGCGGAAAAGCCTCGGCGTTCCGCGGCCCTTCAGGTCCTGTGCCAGCGTTCCCTGCACCATCGAATGCCAGGTGTCGGTGTTCTGCCGCTGTCCGCGATAGCCGCAGACGATCAGGCGGTCGGCTGCGCGCGTCATGCCGACATAGAGGAGCCGGCGGTATTCCTCCTCGGCGAGCTTCTTCAGC
The DNA here is from genome assembly GCF_052044265.1 of Sinorhizobium sp. 22678. Taxonomy (NCBI): domain Bacteria; kingdom Pseudomonadati; phylum Pseudomonadota; class Alphaproteobacteria; order Hyphomicrobiales; family Rhizobiaceae; genus Sinorhizobium; species Sinorhizobium sp. 22678. The sequence goes on from NZ_JBQEMS010000009.1 coordinate 232,207, forward strand.
CGCTCGTTGTCGGCGGCGATGAGCGAGTTCGGCGCAGAACCCGGCGCGCGCCAGACTGGGACCGTAAGCCCGGAATGATCGGCCTGCGTTTTCTCCACGAAGCGAAGGTCCGAGACCTGCTGGCGGACGAAGGCCTCGCCGCCGCCGTCGACCAGGAAGACGACCGGCGCCTCGAGGCCCTTGGCGGCATGTACGGTCATAACGCGAACCTCGTCGCGTTCCTTGTCCTGTTCGCGCTTGACCGTGAGCGCTTCGATCTCCAGCGTCGAGATGAAAGCCTGCAGGCCCGGCAGACCGCTCCTTTCATGATCGAGAGCGAAGGTGAGGAATTCGTCGAGAATATCGCTGACTTCGCTGCCGAGCCGCGCCAGGAAGGCACGCCGTCCGCCATCGGCGCCGAGGACGCGGGCATAGAAATCGTGCGGCAGCAGTTCCCGCGCCAGGCCGGCATAACGCGAAAGCGTGCGGACCGCTCCGTGATAACGGCTCGTCTCCTCCGCGCCCGCCTGCCGCAGCCGTCGCCAGAGGCTTTCGCCCTCGGTCCGCCGCGCGGCGAGTTCGAAGACATCCTCCTCGGCAAAATCGAGGAGCGGGCTCTTCAGCAGCGCCGCGAGCGACAGATCGTCCTCGGGCAGAAGCACGAACCGGCCGAGCGCGATCAGGTCCTGCACGGCGATATGGCTGGTCAGAACCAGCCGGTCCGCGCCGGCGACGGGGATATTGCCCCGCCGCTTGAGGGCGCGCGTCAGGGCATTGACGAAGGCGTCGCGTTTGCGCACCAGCACGATGACGTCGCCGGGCCGCATGGCTCGGCGCACGCCTTTTTCGATCACCGTCTCCTGGCCGATCCAATCCTCGAGGACCGCTGCAATGCGCCGGGCGAGGATGTTGACCGGCGCGCGCTCGGGCGTCGCGTCGAAAGGAGCGGTCCAATCCTCTTCCGAAGCCGCCGGCTCGGGCGCGATCACATCCCAGAGGTCGACGGCGCCCGGCTGGCCGATCCGATTCGACGCATGCACGATCGCCTCGCTCCGAGCGCTCAGACCTCTCGCATTCCCGGAATTTGCAAAGACCGTATCGACGGCGGAGAGCACGTCCACCGTCGAGCGGAAAGAAAGCTGCAGGCGGATGGGGCTGAAGTGTCTGTTGCCCGCGCGCACCCGCCGCTCCGTCAACGTGCTCTCACGCGAGAAGCGCTCCGGCCGGGCTCCCTGGAAGGAGTAGATCGACTGCTTCTCGTCGCCGACGGCGAAAATCGTTCGGTCATCCGCGCGCGCCGTTTCGCCGGCAAAGAAATCCGCCGCGAGCGACTGGATGATCGCCCATTGCGCAGGACTCGTATCCTGCGCCTCGTCGACGAGGATATGGTCGATCCCCTGATCCAGCTTGTAGTGCACCCAGGCGCCGACGTCGCTTCGGGCAAGCAGTGCCGCCGTGCGGTTGATGAGATCCTCGAAATCGAGCTGGCTGCGTGCCTTCTTGAGCGCCTCGTAGTCGCGGTTGAGCCTCTCGGCGAGAATGAGGGCGGCGCGGGTCGCCCCGTACATCTGGACGATGCTCAGGCGGTCCACGCAGGCGAGCATGTGGCTGCGCGCCTCTTCCACCCTGAGTTCGAGCTGCGGCGCTACACGGCGCATGGCGGCGTTCAGAAAGGCCGATTCCGCCTTCGGCTTGCCGCCGCCGTTGAAGAAGAGTTCCACGAGTTTGGCATAGCGGGCGGTGACATCTTCGATTGCGCGGACGGCCCGCAAGCCTTCTGCGATGGCAGAGGGCTTGGCGCCGCCGAGGCGCAATCCAAGGTCGATATAGTCATCGAGTGCCGGGCCGTTGAGTCCCGCCAGCGGCCAGACCGCGGCCATGACCGTCTCGGCGGTCTCGCCGGGCTCGAGGCCGAGCGCCGTCCGCAGATGCGCGTCCATCCCGCCGCGTCCGGAGACGTGATCGAGAAAGGCCTGGATCGGCGCCCGGTTGGCGACGATCGCCGCAAGCAGCTTTTCAAGCCCGGTATCGTCGGCAAGATCGAGGACCGTGGCGAAGGCCTCCGCCAGTTCCCGGTCGCTTGCCGCTGCCGTGGCGGTCAAGAGAGCCCTGCGGGCGTCGGCGAGCAGCACCGCCGCTGCGCGGTCGTCGAGAACGGAGAAATGCCCCGCGACATTGGCCTCGAGCGGGAACTGGTGCAGAAGCGCCTCGCAGAAGGCATGAATCGTCTGGATTTTCAGTCCGCCCGGGGTTTCCAGGGCGCGCGCGAACAGCCGGCGGGCCTCCTGGATCTTGGCCGTTGGCGGCCGCTTGCCTTCGATCGCCTCTATGCGCTTTTCGAGGGTGCTGTCGTCGAGGGTCGCCCATTCGGCGAGTTTCTCGAACACGCGGTTCGACATCTCGGAAGCGGCCGCCTTCGTGTAGGTCAGGCAGAGGATGGCGGACGGCCGGCAGCCCGCAAGCAGAAGCCGGATGACGCGCTGCGTGAGCACATGCGTCTTGCCGGAGCCGGCATTGGCGGAAACCCAGGCGGAACGCGCGGGATCGGAGGCGAGCGCCTGCCGCTGCGTCGTCCAGTCGAGCCACCCCTCGGGGGTTCTCTTCTCCGGGCCTGTCGCATCACTCCTCATCGTCGTCCTCGCCATCCGCGGTCGCCCATTCGGCGACGCGCGCCAGATGATCGTATTCGCCGCCGTAGTCGCGTTGTTTCTGAACGATCAGGCGCGAGGCGAAGCCGAACCTGCCGCTCATAAGCGCGGAAAGCAGCTTCCGGAGCTCGACGAGCGACTCGTCCGCCAGTTGTTCGGTGGATTTCGTCTCCTTCGAACGGGCGCCCTCGTTATTGACCGTGTCGACGGCAAACCGACTGCCCGGCTTCAGCCGGACATAGCGCAGCGAGTGCGGCCGAGCCGGCCCGATCATACGGAATGCCCCGGCCCTGAGCGCTGCCGCCTCGAGGGCCAGCTGCGGGTCGAGAAGTGCTCGTGCCTCTTTGGGCGAGGGGCTCGATCCGGTCTTGTAGTCGATGATGTCGATCGTTCCGTCCGTCAGGCGATCCAGCCGGTCGGCGATGCCGGTCAGCCGGATATCGCCGATGCCGAGATCCATCGCCGCCGGAACCTCGGTGAACGAGTTCACAATGCCGTGCCGGCGCTCCCGTTCCCACTCGAGGAACGCCCTTCCGACCGCCTGGAAGCGTGGCCGCCAGATGGTGTCGATATGCGCAGGCAGTTTCTCCTCGTCGAAAGCCTCGTCGGTGAGCCGGATCATCGCTTCCTCGCCCTCGCGCGTCGCCGGATCGAAGCCGCCCTTGACGAAACGATCGACGATCCGGTGATAGAGCAGGCCGCGTTCCGCCGCCCCCGGATCCCGGTTGAACGGTTGGATCGGTTCCAGCCGGAGAATGCGTCTCGCGTAGACGGCATAGGGATCGCGGCGCAGGCGCGTCACCTCGCTGAAGGAATATTTTCGCGGCTGCAGCTCCGCGGGAGGCTTCGGCTCCGGCCGGTCCGACAACGGCTGACGCTCGCCTTGGTCGAGAATGCGCATCCAGTGGAGATAGTCGGCGCCATTGGCCTTGAGCAGTTCCGTCAGCCTCTTGCCGCCGAGCGCCTGAAGGCGCTGCAGCCATCGGGAAGCCACTGTCGGCGCCGATCCCTGACGCATGGAGCGCGAAAGGATCAGCCGGCGGGTGCCGCAGGCCATCTGGAAATCATGCGCGAGCTGGCCGATTCGCCGCTCCGGCGGCTCCAGTCCGATACCCGCCTTCATCGTTCGCGAAAGGAACGGATCGTTCGAGGTCTGCCCCGGCCAAGTGCCCTCGTTCATGCCGCCGAGCACCACCAGGTCCACGCTTTGCAGGCGCGATTCAAGCGCTCCGAAAATGAAGACGCGGGGATGGCGCATCGATCGCGGCTTGACGGCTTCGCTTGCGGCAAGCGCCTCGAGAATGTCGCACCATTGCGGTCCGTCGGCCTCCATCTGGCCATCGGTTTCGATGATGCCCCTGAGGAGCGTCGCCAATATTTCGCCGGCTTCCGAAGCCCAGAGCGCGCCAAGGTTGCCTTGCTCGTCGATGGCGGCCGCCTCCAGAGCGCGCCCTGTACGCTCCGCCCAATCCGAAAGGGGCAGCACGGCCGAGCGGTGACGGCCGGTTTGCGGATCGGCAGAGAGAGTGCTGGCCAGGGGGGCGACCGCCGAGGCTATCCGGCGTGCGAGTGCGCGCGCGATGGCGATGTCGTCGGGGCCGATGCCCGCCCTCCAGGGCGGAGGGTGCCGGTCGGTCTTCTGCCTGTCGAGCGCCTTGTCGATGACCCCCTCCAAGGCCGATATGTCGGCCGCATCGGTGCCGCCGCGCAGGGCCGCGAGCTCCAGCACGTCCGCGGCTCGGCGCGCATCCTCTGCCGTCTGGCCGAAGCGCGCCAGCGGATGCTTGAGAAGTGCGACCAGGGCAACCGGATCGTCCGGCCTCAGCGTCGCTTCCAAGAGCAGCCGGGCAAGTGCGCCCGCCGGCGTCGCCGAGAGCGGAATGCCTGCGGAATCGTCCGCCTCTATGCCGAAGCGGGCAAGCTCGGTGCCGACGCGACGCGCAAGCCCTCGATCGGGGGTGATGAGCGCCGCCTGGCTCTCCTCGTCGGCTTCGAGCGCGAGCCGAAGCGCGATCGCGATGGCGGTTGCCTCTTCGCGTTCGTTCGCCGCTTCGATCAGCGCCACATCCGCAAAGGCGGACAGGAGTCTATCCGCATCGAAGCTCTGGCGGGCCTCCATCCAGATATTCGTCGCGTCGGCGGGCAACAGCGCCCGCGACAGGACCGCGCTGCGATAATCGAGATCATCGGCAGCGCTCGCGAGGGCGGGCACGTCGCCGCGTTCGATGCCCATGCGCTTGAGCAGACGGTGAAATCCATATTGCGGGTGGGTGCGGCTTGCCGGGCCCCTTGAAGAAGCGCCGGAGCCGGGGGTCTCTCCGGCGATCAGCCGCCACTCCGCATCGCTCATCGATCCGTCGAGGCCCGGGAGCACGATCGTACCGTTCGGCAGCGCCTTGACCGCGGCGATAAGGGCGGCCGTCGCCGGGATCGAACCGGTCGAACCGGCGATGATGATCGGTCCGCTCACTTTTCCGGCGGCGATACGCTGGGTCTCGGCCTTCAGCACCGCATTGCGGTGGCGTGCGGGCGAAGAGTGCTTGAGTTCCGCCAACCGCTCCGGCCAATAGGTGCGGGCGATCTTGAGGAAGGCCAGCGTCAGTTGCCACCAGAGCGCATGTTCGCCGCCGTCGAGCCCGTCGAGGGCCTCCCAGTCGAGTTCCTCGGTCTCGATCGCGTCGATGAGTTCGGCGAGGTTGCGCGCGAGCCAGATGGCGTCGGCAGGGCTTGCCGGCGCGATCAGCGGGCTTTCCGCGTGGATGTCGAGGACCACCTGGGGCAGGCGGTTTCGCCAGGCGAGAATGAGGCGGCCGAGTTCGATGAGCCTTGCCGTTCCGGAAAGCGGGGGCGCGAGGTCGAGGATCGCCGGCACCTCGGCATCGAAGAAGCCGCTGTCGTCGTCGGTCTCGCCGAGCGCCCGGATCATCGGCAGGATGGCCGATCGGCCGCCGAGCAGATCGACGAACTCCGAGCGCAGCACGCGGGCGGAGCGCCGGGTCGGCACGAAGATCGTAACACCGGCCAGTGCCAGCGGCTGCGCCGGATCGTAGCGGAAGCCCGGGGTCAGCTCGCCACTGCAGAGCCTTTCCGCGACCGTCCTCAGAAAAGGCAGGCCGGCGGGAATCGTGAAGACGTTCGGATGTGCGGGCACCTCATCCCTCCGGCCGGAAGCGGCGGATCGCAGCCTCGGCCTCCGCTATGGCTTCCGGCGAGCCGACGGTAATCCAGTGCCCTTCGAGCATCAGACCGAAAAGGCGTCCCCTGGCGATCGCCCGGTCGAAATAGATGTTGAGGTTGAACGCCTCGTCCGGCGCGTCTGCAAGCAGCGCTGCGTCCATGGCGATCGCGCCGGCATAGACGACGGGATTCGCCATGCCTTCTTGATAGCGCGTGAGCCGGCCGTCTTCCGATAGCGAGAAATCGCGTTTGCCGTTGTGCCCGGTCGTGTTCTCGAGACGCACGCAGAGCAGCGCCATGTCCATGCGCTCCGGATCGAAGAACCCGGCAAGCTTTTTCAGGTTGCACGGTTGCCGCGGCTTCTCGCCGATCCAGAAAAGGTCGGCATTCATGACGAGCACCGGCCCGCCATCGAGCAGTTTCAGGCCCTTCGCCAGCCCGCCGCCGGAATTCATCAGCGCATCCCGCTCGTCCGAAATCAGGATATGCGGCGCCTCTCGCCGGCCGAGGTGCTCCTCCATCTGGCCGGCGAAATGATGGACGTTCACAACGGCCCTGGTCACGCCCGCGGCGGCGAGCAGATCCAGCACATAGTCGATCATCGGCTTGCCGGCTATTCTGACAAGCGGCTTCGGCAGCGTGTCGGTGACCGGCCGCAGGCGGGTGCCCAGTCCGGCCGCAAGCACCATGGCATTGGTGATGGGCATCGTGTCCTAACGGTTCGCTGATTCGGGAGCGAGGATTCCAGCCTTAATGCACCATTCGCGCAAGGGTGTCAGCACCTGATGGGAGAGCGCATGCTCGAGATAGGCGAAGGTGCGCGGCATGTGCTTCATGTAGCCGGGTTTGCCGTCGCGCTCCTTGAGCCGCACCCAAATTCCGGCGAGCTTGCAGTTGCGCTGAGCGGCCATCAGATGCCAGTCGCGCCGGAAGGCGGCCTCGTCGAAGGGACCCAGACCACGGCGCTCGGAGATGTAGGCAGTCATCATCCGCTGGGCGAGATCGGGTTCGATCGTCACTCGCGCATCCTGCACCAGCGAGGCCACGTCATAGGCCGTCGGCCCGATCATCGCGTCCTGGAAGTCGATGATGCCGATTCGGTCGAATCCGGTGCGGTCCTGACGCCAGAGAATGTTGGGCGAGTGGAAATCGCGCAGTAGAAGGTTCTTCTCCGCGGAATCGAGAACGCCGATCAGTCCGTCCCATACGGCGAAGTATTCCCGCCGCTCATCGTCCGAGGCAGGCCGCCCCCGTTTCCACGGGAGATACCAGTCGACGAGCAGACTGGTTTCGATCTTGATCGCCGTCCGGTCGAAAGCGGGGATGTGGTGAACGACCCTTCCAGCCACTGCGATGTCGCGCTCCGCGGGCTGAGCATGCAGCCGGGCCAGAAGGCGTGCGCCTTCGATGTAGCGCTCCGCCACGGGGCGGCCATCGGCGTCGAGTATGCCTTCGGATCCAAGGTTTTCGATGAGAAGCAGACCCTGGTCGAGGTCGCGCGCGTAAATCGCCGGTGCCGCGAAACCGCGTTTGCGGAGGAGTTGCGAGATCGCGACGAAGGGGACGACGTCCTCGGCGATATGGGCGAGCTGCTGGTAGTACTTGCCGTCCTCGAGGATAGGTCCCGGCTTGTGTCGCGGCGCATCCATCAGGATCTTCGCCGGCGCACCATCCCCGGTGTCGATGCGTTCATAGGCCCGGATCGAAGCGTCGCCGCTCAGGTGGCGCCGACGGGCGCCAGGATAGGCTGCATCGAGCAGGAACTTGCGAATGGCAAGCGAGCGGTTGATCCGTTCGAAGGCCGTGTCCGGAGCCGTCAGGTGAATGCGCCGGCCCTCGTCTTCATGCGAGAAGGTCAGGGTGATTCGGCCGGCCGGAAGCGCCTCCTCGGCCTTCTCCGGCCATTCCACGAGACAGATGCCGTGGGCGAGCGCCTCGTCGAAACCGAGCTCGTCAAGCTCGGATGCGTCCGCGAGCCGGTAGAGATCGAAATGAGCGACCGGGATCCTGAGGTCGTAGCTTTGAACCAGGGTGAAGGTGGGACTGGGTACCTCGAGCGTCTCGTCGTCGGCCATGGCCCGGATGAAGGCCCTTGCCAGGGTCGATTTTCCCGCGCCGAGGTCGCCCGAGAGAGCGACGCATTCGCCGCCCTTCAGCGCCAATGCGAGATCTTCGCCGAATTCGATGGTGGCGGCCTCGTCCTTCAGCAGACGTTCGAGAGATTTCATTTAGTTCATCTATTCCGCCGCGATGACCTTCGGCGCTTCGGCGGAGGGAATGCGGCAAGTTACTGCCGTGCCTTCGCCCTCCTTGCTGCGGATCGAAACATTGCCGTGGTGAAGACTGACGAAGCTCTCCACGATGGACAGGCCCAGGCCCGCGCCGCCGCGCTGGCCATAGCTTTCGAAGCGGTTGAACACGGTGTTGAGAACGTCCTGCGGGATCCCTGGCCCCGTGTCGGTGACTGAGAAGGCAAAGTCGCTCCCCTCGCGCCAGCATTTGAGCTCGATCGTACTTCCGTCCGGGGCGAAATTCGCCGCATTGGTGAGAAGCTTTATGAAGATCTGCTTCAGCCGTTGCTGGTCCGCGGTAATGCGGCCGAGATTGTCGGGCGCTTCGGTTCGAAGCGACACGCCGCTCTCGATCAGCCGGTCGCCCATCTGCTGCGTCACGTCGTCGATCAGATCGATGAGATTCACTTCCGCGAGTTCGAGCTCGACGATGCCGGCATCGACGGTCGCAAGATCGAGGATGTCGTTGACGATCGTCAGAAGCAGCGACGAGGAGGTGGCAATGTGGTCGACATATTCGGCCTGGCGATCGTTGAGTTCGCCGAACACCGGCGTTTTGAGAAGGTCGGCAAAACCGATGATGTTCGTCAGCGGCGAGCGCAGCTCGTAGGAGACGTGGTGCACGAAATCGTTCTTCAGCGCATCCGCCTTGCGCAGCGCTTCGTTCTTTTCGGTGAGCGCGCGCTCGACGCGGACGCTGTCGGTGATGTTGACGAAGGTCAGCATCGTCTGGGCGTTGGGCAGCGGAATGACCGCGTAGTCGAGGATGAGGCCGGTGCGCAGCTCCAGAATGCCGCGGCTCGACGGCCGCTCGTCGTCGAAGCTTGTGATGATATGGGCGAAGCGCTTCCAGCCGTCCGGCTGGTCGTAGGAGGCGAGACAAGCCTGCTCGATCGCGCGGATATGGGTGCCCGGCTGCGCCTCGGTCTCATTGATGCCCCAGATCGCCCGGAAGGCCGGATTCGAAAGCCGGATGCGGCCGTCGGGTCCGAAAACGGCGACGCCTTCGGCGAGATGATCGATCGTTTCGCCCTGGACCTGGACCAGCGTGTTGTAGCGCGTTTCCAGATCGACCCTTTCGGTCAGGTTCTCGAACACCCAGGTGGCGCCGCCCTGCGGCCGCGCGGTGGCGAAAACGCGAAGCGTCTGGCCGTTCGGCAGGTGCCAGAGATCGGACTGCGTATCGATCGCCTGATAGACGGAAAGCGCACTCGTCTTCCATTGCTTCCAGTTGAGCTGCTCCGGCAGCTTGCCGCCGGCACGCAGCCGATCGAGCACCTCGCCGTTGTCGGGCTTGCGCTCGAGGAATCCCATGTCGAGATCCCAAAGCCGCTGGAAAGCCTGATTGTAGAACTGCAGCCGCTGATTGCCGTCGAAGATCGCCACCGGCGTCGCCAGGTGTTCGAGCGTCTCGGCATGGCTCTTGAGCGTCCGCGCCAGCTCCTCGCGCACCGCTTCGATGCCGGAAACGTCGATCGCGATTCCGGCAGAGCCGGCAGGCGTGCGGGCGTCCACGACGTCGAAAAACGTCCGGTTGCCCCTGACCACTGTCGAAACCTTGTCGCGGAACGGCGTCTGGAGCGTCGAGACCGCCCGGATCCGCTCGCGCGCCGTGGTCGCAAGCAGCTCGCGCTCTTCGGCGACGGCCGTGCTCGCGCTCTGGGTTTCGACCGCATTGGCATAGGCCGCATTGACCCATTCGAGCCTGCCGTCTCCTGCGCGCTGCCACGCGGGAAGATCGACGGCGTCGAGCAGCGTCCGCAACGTCGAAAGCGAAGCATGCAGCTGGTCGCGTTCGAGCTTCAACTCGGCGAGTTCGGCCCTGAGATTGTTGAGCGCGATGAAGCGCACGAAGGCCCGCCCGCCGGATACGCGGCCCTGCGCCTCGAGGACCTCGTTACGCTGGGTTTCGAGCACGAGATCGAAGCTCTGCGCCTGGGCACGCAAGGATTCGATCGCCTTTTCGAGCAGACCTGCCGATTGCGGCTTGATCCAGCGGCCGAAGGCGAGAAAGTCCCGGTCGTCCTGCGGCGCGCCGGTTTCGACCGGAAGCTGACCGAGGAATTCCGGGCGCTCCGCGAGCCCGTCCCAGATCACGATGCGCCGGTTCTTGTCCGCAATGAGAGCCTGGAAGCGGGAAATGCGCTGGTTCGCGTCGGATAGATTGGAACGAAGCTCGCGGTTCTCGGCCTCAATATTGCCGCGCTGGCGGATGAGCCAGATCGCCGAAATCATGGCGGCGGAAATGACGCCGATCAAAACGGAGAAGGTCACCACCTCCGTCGTGCCGAATATGCTTCTGCCGGGATCGGTGGCCTGAGCTGCGGCATCGCTTGCCGCAAGCAATACCGTTCCCGCAAGGAGCCGCTTGAGCAGTCTCGGCGCCCCCTGCCGTCCTGCAGAAGACATGGATTCATGTGTTTTCACGGCGCCGTCCCCGTTCGTCCGGAAAGTGCCGGCGACCTTGCGCCCCCGCGCGCCGGAGCCCGTTCAAAGGCTCCTGTCAGTTCCGATTGCATCTCCGGTCTGTCTCCGTCTGTTTGCCGCCTGTCCGACAAGACATCCCATTTCGACCGCGCCGCCGGCCCGAAAAATCCAGACCGGCATAACGAATCGATAAGCTAAACATACTTCTTTGACGATTCGGCTGAAAGTGCGAGCCCCAAAAAAGCGGCCGCGATCTCTTGTCAAGATCGCGGCCACAAGATGTTGTGGATTGCTCGGGTAAGGATCAGTACCGGTAGTGTTCGGCCTTGAACGGACCCTGCTGCTTGACGCCGATATAGGAGGCCTGTTCCTCCGAGAGCTCGGTCAGCTTGGCGCCGAGCTTGGTGAGATGCAGGCGCGCCACCTTCTCGTCGAGCTGCTTCGGCAGCACGTAGACCTCGTTCTTGTACTGATCGCCCTTGGTGAAGAGCTCGATCTGCGCCAGAACCTGGTTGGAGAAGGATGCCGACATGACGAAGGACGGATGTCCGGTGGCGTTGCCGAGATTGAGCAGGCGGCCTTCCGAAAGCAGGATGATGCGGTTGCCCTTCGGGAACTCGATCAGATCGACCTGCGGCTTGACGTTCGTCCACTTCAGGTTCCGAAGCGCCGAGACCTGAATCTCGTTGTCGAAATGGCCGATATTGCCGACGATCGCCATGTCCTTCATCGCGCGCATGTGCTCGATGCGGATGACGTCCTTGTTGCCGGTGGTGGTGATGAAGATGTCGGCGGACGATACGACGTCTTCGAGTTGGACGACTTCAAAGCCGTCCATGGCCGCCTGGAGGGCGCAGATCGGGTCGACTTCCGTGACCTTGACGCGTGCGCCGGCGCCGCTGAGCGAAGCCGCCGAGCCCTTGCCGACGTCGCCGTAGCCGCAGACCACCGCGACCTTGCCGGCCATCATCACGTCGGTGCCGCGGCGGATGCCGTCGACGAGCGATTCCTTGCAACCGTACTTGTTGTCGAACTTCGACTTCGTGACGCTGTCGTTGACGTTGATCGCCGGGAAGGGCAGCAGGCCCTTGGCCTGGAGCTGGTACAGGCGGTTGACGCCCGTGGTCGTTTCTTCCGTCACGCCCTTGATCGCGTCACGCTGCTTGGTGAACCAGCCCGGTGTCGCGGCGAGGCGCTTCTTGATCTGCGCGAAAAGGATCTCTTCTTCTTCGGAGCCCGGATTCGTCAGAATGTTCTCGCCGGCCTCGGCGCGGGCGCCGAGCAGGATGTACATGGTCGCGTCGCCGCCGTCGTCGAGAATCATGTTTGAGACGCCGCCGTCGGCCCATTGGAAGATCTTGTCGGTGTAGGTCCAGTATTCCTCCAGCGTCTCGCCCTTGACGGCGAAGACGGGTACGCCGCTCGCAGCGATGGCGGCGGCAGCGTGGTCCTGGGTCGAGAAGATGTTGCACGAGGCCCAGCGCACTTCGGCACCGAGCGCAACCAGCGTCTCGATCAGCACGGCGGTCTGGATGGTCATGTGGAGCGAGCCGGTGATGCGGGCGCCCTTCAGCGGCTTCGATGCGCCGAACTCCTCGCGGCAGGCCATCAGGCCCGGCATTTCCGTTTCGGCGATGGCGATTTCCTTGCGGCCGAAATCGGCAAGCCCGATGTCGGCGACGATATAGTCCTGAGTTGCGCTCATGAAGTTCTCCAGGCTGATCCTAGGGCCGCGCGGCCACATGGCCGTTTGGCGGCATGACAGTGCCTCCCGCGATCGCGGGCAGCGTGCCTTCGGTCTATCAGGAAACCCCGTGGAGGGCAACCGACATATAAAGAGGTCTTTATATGTTTATATCGGTTACATCTCTTCGCCGAACTTGTCGCGAACCAGCGTATCCAGCGCGTTGAGCGCTTCTTCGGCCTGAGCGCCGCTGGCGGTGACGAAGACCGAGCAGCCGGTGCTGGCCGCCAGCATCATCAGCCCCATGATCGAGGTCCCGCCGACGGTCATGCCGTCCTTGGAGACGGTGATCTCCGCGTCGAAGGTCTCGACGGTCTGCACGAATTTCGCGGAGGCACGCGCATGCAGGCCGCGTTTGTTGACGATGAGCAGTTCGCGCGTCAGAGCCGTGTCGGGGCGGTGATCCATCATTTTCCACTCAGAACCCGACTGGCGACGTTGATGTATTTGCGCCCCGCCTCGGAGGCTTCCACCAACGCCTTGTCCATGTCGCTTTCGCCGCGCACGCCTGCGAGCTTGATCAGCATCGGCAGGTTGACGCCGGCGATGACCTCGACGCTGCCGCCGCGCATCACCGAAATGGCGAGATTCGAAGGGGTGCCGCCGAACATATCCGTCAGGATGATGACGCCGTCGCCTTGATTGGCCTTCTCGACGGCGTCGAGGATATCCTGACGCCGCTGATCCATGTCGTCCTCGGGGCCTATGCAGACGGTCTCGATAGCTTTTTGCGGACCGACGACATGCTCCAAAGCATGCCGAAACTCATCCGCCAGCTTGCCATGAGTGACAAGCACAAGTCCGATCATGGGTATCTTTGCTCCAACTGCATATGCAACTCGTTGATGGCCAGATATCGCAATGCAGCAATTTCGTCCACCTGTTGGGGGCGCCATCTTGGCAAGGAAAAGGCGAAGTGCAAGCCAAAAATGCCGAAAAAGCAGCCGCACTGCCTTCCGATAAGGCTAAAGTCCTACATTTTCGGGCAGAAGGGCGGCGAGCGTGTCGAGCGGTGACAGCGGCCCCTCGACCGGGAGGCGCAACAGCAGCAGATTTCGCCCGATCCCGAGCTGCAGCTCCTCCTCCTCCGGCGGCAGACGCGGCTCGAAGGGTGCCCTGACCGGCGTGATCGCCCAATCGAGAACACAGGCGGAGACGGTACCGACTTCCGCAATTCCGGATCCGCGGATTTCGAGGAGCCCGCGAATGGCGGCAGGGCAGCGCGCGACGATGCGCCCGTTCTCGAGCGTCAGATCCACGCGGTCGTCCGCGACGAGCGCGGCGAAGCGGCCCCGGCGTCTCACTTGCGAGAGGCAGGAAAGCGCGAGCGCCGACTTGCCCGAGCCGGACGGCCCTGTGATCAGCAGCCCGGTCGTGCCGAGAACGATCGCGGTTCCGTGGACATTGATGAAGGGCGCATTCACGGGTGCGGCTCGGCGAGCAGCGAGAGAACGAAGCGGGCGCCGCCGATGTGGCCGTCCTTGCCGGTGATGTTCTCGGCTCTGAGCGTTCCGCCATGCGCCTCGGCGATCTGGCGCGAAATCGAAAGGCCGAGCCCCGAGTTCTGGCCGAAGTCCTCGCCCTCCGGCCGGTCGGTGTAGAAGCGCTCGAAGATACGGTCGATGTCCTCCGCCTGGATGCCCGGGCCGTTGTCTTCGACATAGACGATGCAGCGCGATCGCGACCGGGTCAGCCGGACGACGATGCGGCCGTTCTGCTCGGAGACGAAGGAGCGGGCGTTTTCGATCAGGTTCGTGATGATCTGACCGATGCGCAGTTCGTAGCCGCTGACGATGAAGCTTGCGCGCGGGTTGTCCTTACGGTCGACGACGAAGTCGAGCAGCACCGGTTTCTTGCTGCCCCGGATCTGGCGTGAAATTTCGACGAGGTCGCCGAGCAGCTTTTCGAGGTCGACCTTCTTCGCGTCGGCGCGTGCAAGCTCCGCATCCAGGCGCGAGGCGTCGGAGATATCGCTGATCAGCCGGTCGAGCCGTCGCACGTCGTGCTGGATGACGTCCATCAGCCGCTTCTTCGATTCCTCGTTGCGCGCGAGCGGCAAGGTTTCGACCGCGCTGCGGAGCGACGTCAGCGGATTCTTGAGTTCATGGCTCACATCGGCGGCGAAGTTCTCGATCGCCGCGATGCGGTCGTAGAGCGCCGTCGTCATTTCCCGGAGCGCCACGGAAAGATTGCCGATCTCGTCCTGGCGGGATGAGAAGTCGGGGATCTCCTCCCGTTCCTTGGCGCCGCCGCGGCGCACGCGGATGGCCGCGGCCGAAAGCCGCCGCAGCGGGTTGGCGATCGTCGACGAGAGAAGCAGCGAGAGGATGACGTTGACCAGCGCCGCCACGCCGAAAACGCGGATGATCGCCAGCCGTTCTGCATGGACGATCTTGTCGATGTCGCCGGCCTGGGTGGAGAGGAGGAGCACGCCGAGGACCGCGCGGAAGCGCTGTACCGGAACGGCAACCGAAACGATCAGCTCGCCCTTCTCGGTCACGCGCACCACGGCGCCGCGCACGCCGGTCAGGGCGTTCATCACCTCCGGATAGATCGAGCCGTTTCCGCCGGGCGGCTCCTTGTAGAGCGGCAGGTCGCCCGGCTGCAGCAGCCGGTTGAACCAGGTGCCGAACTCGTCGGCGAGGCTCGGACTTTCCGGATCGACCGGCGGCAGGTCGAAACGAAGCACCTGTCCGCCGCTATAGAGGTGGCGCGAATCGAGCAGCAGGTCGGCATCGGCATCGAAGAGGCGAGCGCGCGTGCGCGTCGGCGAGATCAGTCTTCTCAAGACCGGCGCCACGCGTTCCTGAATGATCGGGAATTCGAGGTCTTCGTCGCTCGGCAGCGGCGTGATGCTTTCGCCGGCCTGCAATTCGAGCAGCTTTTCCGGATCGATGGTGATCGAATTGGTGTCCACCGAGGCGGAGGCCGAGATGGCGCCGGCGATGATCTCGCCCTGCGTCAGAAGGCTCTCCACCCGGGCGTCGATCAGACCTTCCCGGAACTGGTTGAGATACATGATCCCGCCCACGAGGACCACGAGCGCGACCAGGTTGAAGAAGACGATGCGCCGCGTGAGGCTCGAGAAGACCGCATTGCCGAACAGGCGCCGGATCAGCGTAAAGGGATGCGCCCATCGCCGCTGCCCGCGCAGCGTCGATGCCCGTCCTTCCGCTTCTTCGATATCGCCCTGCAAGACTTCTACCAAGTCTCCCGCTCCCGCGCCGCGACCTTCGCTTCTGCCCGCGTCGCCTGTCGCATTCGCCCGTTCCCGCGATGCCCTACGCCAGCCGGCGCTGCTGCGCAAGCGCTAGCAAGGGAGGTACGGGCGGCAACGCTCCGGCCACGAGTGATCCGCAATCCGCCGGCTCGCTCCCTCAGGCCGTTTCGCGGAAACGATAGCCGACGCCGTAGAGCGTCTCGATCATGTCGAAGTCGTTGTCGACCATCTTGAACTTCTTGCGAAGCCGCTTGATGTGGCTGTCGATCGTGCGGTCGTCGACATAGACCTGTTCGTCATAGGCGGCATCCATCAGCGCGTCGCGGCTCTTCACCACGCCGGGTCGCTGCGCCAGTGCGTGCAGGATGAGGAACTCCGTGACGGTCAGCGTGACGGATTCGTTCTTCCAGGTGCAGGTATGCCGCTCCTGATCCATGACGAGCTGGCCCCGTTCGAGCGAACGGGAAGGCGTGTCGACATTCTTCACCGGTCCGGCGCCTCCGGCCGCAGCCTCCCGGTTGGCCGCGCGACGCAGGATCGCCTTGACGCGCTCCACCAGGAGGCGCTGTGAGAAGGGCTTGGTGATGAAGTCGTCGGCGCCCATCTTCAGACCGAAGAGCTCGTCGATCTCCTCGTCTTTCGACGTGAGGAAGATGACGGGCAGGTCGGACTTCTGTCTCAGCCGCCGCAACAGCTCCATGCCGTCCATGCGGGGCATCTTGATGTCGAAGATAGCGAGCTGCGGCGGACGCGCCAGCAGACCCTCCAGCGCCGATGCGCCGTCCGTATAGGTTTCGACCTTGTAGCCCTCGGCTTCCAGCGCGATGGACACGGACGTCAGGATGTTGCGGTCGTCATCGACAAGCGCGATGGTCTGCATCTTATTCTACTCCGTTTCGAGGCCCGGTTGCCGAGACGCTTCGAGATGCGTTGCAAGAATCGCGGCAACCGCGAGTCACGGCCGCGTTAATTGAGTATAAAGGTGGAACAAATTGTGGCGAAGTGCAAAAGCACCTGATCCGGTTCCCCTGCAGCCGGCCGCGCAGCTGGGTTTCCGGAAGCCGCGATTCAACCGATTAAAAAATGCATATTTCTCTTTAAATCGATTAATATACTGAATTCATTATTGTTTTAGAATTGACTATCTTGTCTTGGATCGGCCTTGCCGGTATGTTCCGACGAAATTCAACGCCAATGGCCAACCACGAAGGAAGCTTGACCATGGATGAGCTCGGGAGCCGCAATCCCTCTATCGGACTGGAATCGATCGGATTCTCCGACCTCTCGGTCGTCCGCTACAACTTCGAGGCGCCGCAGCTTTACGAAGAAGCCCTGGCCCGCGGTGAAGCCGAACTGACGGTCCATGGAGCCCTTTGCGCCCGCACCGGCCAACACACGGGCCGCTCGCCCAAGGACAAGTATGTCGTGCGCGACGCCAACACCGCCGACCAGATCTGGTGGGACAACAACAGCGCGATTTCGCCGGAGCATTTCGAGCTTCTTCGTCAGGACATGCTCGCGCATGCCAAAGGCATGTCGCTCTACGTCCAGGACCTCGTCGGCGGTGCCGACCCGGAGAACGCGCTACCGACGCGCGTCGTCACCGAGTTCGCCTGGCACTCGCTGTTCATCCGCAATCTGCTGATCCGCCCGGAGCGCGAGGCGCTTCCGTCTTTTCAGCCGAAGCTGACGATTATCGACCTGCCGAGCTTCAAGGCCGATCCCGCACGCCACGGCTGCCGCAGCGAGACGGTCATCGCCTGCGACCTGACAAACGGCCTCGTGCTGATCGGCGGCACGTCCTATGCGGGCGAGATGAAGAAGTCGGTTTTCACCGTCCTCAATTACCTGCTGCCCAAGAAGTCGGTGATGCCGATGCACTGCTCGGCCAATGTCGGGCCTGCCGGTGACACGGCGATCTTCTTCGGCCTCTCGGGTACCGGCAAGACGACGCTCTCCGCCGATCCGAACCGCACTCTGATCGGTGACGACGAGCACGGCTGGAGCGAAAAGGGCGTCTTCAATTTCGAGGGCGGCTGCTATGCCAAGGCGATCCGCCTGTCGGAAGCGGCAGAGCCCGAGATCTTTGCGACGACGCGCCGCTTCGGTACGGTGATGGAGAACGTCGTCCTCGACGAGCGGCGCCTTCCTGACTTCGACGACGGTTCGCTGACGGAGAACACCCGCTGCGCCTATCCGCTGCACTTCATTCCGAACGCCAGCAAGACCGGCACGGCGCCGCAGCCGCGCACGATCATCATGCTGACGGCGGACGCCTTCGGGGTTTTGCCGCCGATCGCCAAACTGACGCCGGAACAGGCCATGTATCACTTCCTCTCCGGCTACACCGCCAAGGTCGCCGGTACCGAAAAGGGCGTGACGGAGCCGGAGGCGACTTTCTCGACCTGCTTCGGCGCTCCCTTCATGCCGCGCCATCCGTCCGAATACGGCAATCTTCTCAAGGACCTCATCGCCAGGAACGGCGTCACCTGCTGGCTCGTCAACACCGGCTGGACCGGCGGCGCCTTCGGCACGGGAAGCCGCATGCCGATCAAGGTGACGCGCGCGCTTCTTTCGGCGGCTCTCGACGGCTCGCTGAACAGCGCCTCGTTCCGCACGGATGCGAATTTCGGGTTCGCGGTGCCGGTGTCGGTACCGGGGGTCGAGGCCGGCATTCTCGACCCGCGCTCGACCTGGGCGGATGGTGTGGCTTATGACGCCCAGGCACGGCGACTCGTCGACATGTTCATCGCCAACTTCGCCAAGTTCGAGCGCCACGTCGACGGCAGCGTGCGCGACGCAGCCCCGGGCGCGAGGGTGGCCGCCGAATAATCCGGTCTCTTGCCATGATTCACGTGAAACCCGGCTGCCTGCGGCCGGGTTTTGCATTTGCGGCCGGTTTTCAAGCATGCGATAGAAACGGCCGAGGAAGATTCATGGCAAGCGAACCGCTTTACATCAACGAAAACATCGTGATCGCCGGATGGGAGCTCACGGAGCAATTCGTGCTGGCCGGCGGCCCGGGCGGACAGAACGTCAACAAGGTCTCGACGGCCGTCCAGCTCTTCTTCGACGTACAGGCTTCGCCGTCCCTGCCGGAGCGCGTCAAGGCCAACGCCTTGAAGCTCGCCGGACGGCGCGCCTCGAAGGAGGGCGTCCTGATGATCGAAGCCAATCGCTTCCGCAGTCAGGAACGCAACCGCGAGGACGCCCGCGAGCGGCTGAAGGAGCTGATCCTGAAGGCGGCGGAACCGCCGCCCCCGCCGCGCAGGAAGACGAAGCCGACGCGCGGATCGATCGAACGCCGGCTGAAGGAGAAATCCGGCCGTTCCGAAATCAAGAAGCTGCGCGGCCGCCCTGGCGGCGACTGACCGCGCCCGAAAGTTGCGCCCGCGCCCTTGTCTTTTGCCCGCAACCGCACTCTCTTATCCGCTGACGCATGTCGCCAAGCCGTACGGCGGTCGTGGGGAAGACGACATGTGCAGGCTCCAGCCGCGCGAGAGAGGAGACAAGCATGGGTTTGTTCGATTTTATCAAGAATGCGGGAAAGAAGCTCGGAATCGGCGGCGACGACACGCCGCCCGATGCGGCAAGCGTCGAAAAGGAGCTCGCGTCCCATGATCTCGGCACCAAGGACGTCAAGGTCGACGTCGTGGACGACAAGGTCGTGCTGAAGGGTGTCGTCAAGGACCAGTCCACCTTCGAGAAGGCGGTCGTGGCCGTCGGCAATACGCTCGGCATATCCAAGGTCGAGGCATCCGAGCTCAAGGTCGCCGACGGCGCCGCCGCGCCGGCCGAGGCGAAGGCCCCGGTCTTCTACACCGTGAAGAAGGGCGACAATCTCTGGAAGATCGCCGAGGCCCATTACGGCAAGGGCAAGGGCGCCAAGCACACGGCGATCTTCGAAGCGAACAAGCCCATGCTCACCCATCCCGACAAGATCTATCCGGGCCAGGTGCTGCGCATCCCCGATCTGGATGCCGGCTGAACGAAGGCTGTTTCGGGTCGATCCCGACCCCGGTGAGCGCTATGTACCTGTCATCTCCCGCCGGATCTGCTGACGGGAGGATTCGATCGATGCCGTATGACAGGATGCCGCCAATGCTTGTGCTGCCGAAAGGGGTGAGACACATTCCCGGTTTTCTCGACCGTTCGCGCCAGCAGGAACTGGTCGAGGCCGTCCGCGCCGTCGTCGCGGAGGCTCCGCTCTTCGCGCCCGCGATGCCGAAGACCGGCAAACCCTTGTCCGTGCGCATGACCAATTGCGGCGCGCTCGGCTGGGTCACCGACCGCGAGCGCGGCTACCGCTACCAGGCGACGCATCCGGTCACCGGCAAGCCATGGCCGCCGATTCCACACATGCTGCACGACATCTGGAATGCCGTGGCCGGAAGCGACAAGTCCCCCGAGGCCTGCCTGGTGAATTTCTACTCGGCAGAGGCGCGCATGGGGCTCCACCAGGACCGGGACGAGCGCGATCTCGAGACTGCCGTCGTTTCGATCTCGCTCGGCGACGACTGCCTTTTCCGCGTCGGCGGCCGCACACGCGGCGGACAGACCGTGTCGTTCAGGCTCGAAAGCGGCGACGTCGTCGTGCTCGGCGGCGAAGGACGGCTCGCTTTCCACGGCGTCGACCGCATCTATCCGAACACGTCGACGCTCCTGAAGAGCGGCGGCCGGCTCAATCTGACGCTGCGACGGGTCAATCCTTGAAGCTTCGCCCCGCCCGAAGCGGTTCCTTTCCCGCAGGCGGTGCGGTTCCCCTCAAAGCTTCCTGAGCGCCACCGTCTGCGTCAGGTGGTTGGGGCCCTTCTGCAGGATGAGATCGGCGCGCGGCCGCGTCGGCAGAATATTCTGATGCAGGTTCTTCAGATTGATATTGTGCCAGAGGCCCTCGGCGATCGCGCGCGCCGCATCCTCGCTGATCGTCGCATAGCGATGGAAGAAGGATTGCGGGTTCTGGAACGCGGTTTCGCGCAGTCGCATGAAGCGGTTCACGTACCAGCTGTGGATCAGGCTCTCCTCGGCATCGATATAGATCGAAAAGTCGAAGAAATCCGAGACCATCGGCACGATCTTGCCGTCGGCCGGCAGATCGCGCGACTGCAGCACGTTTATCCCCTCGAAAATGAGGATGTCCGGCCGGTCGATCACCTGGAACTGGTCGGGGATCACGTCATAGGTCAGGTGCGAATAGGTAGGAGCCTTGACGTTCGGCCGGCCCGCCTTGATCGCCGAAAGGAATCTGAGCAGCGCGCCGATATCGTAGCTCTCGGGAAATCCCTTGCGATCCATCAGGTTTTCCCGCTGGAGAACCGCATTCGGATAAAGGAAGCCGTCGGTGGTGACGAGGTCGACCTTCGGGCTCGAGGGCCAGCGCGCGAGAAGCTCCGCAAGGATGCGTGCCGTCGTCGACTTGCCGACGGCGACCGAGCCGGCGACCCCGATGACGAAGGGCGTCTTCGTCTCGTTCGACATGCTCAGGAAGCGGGTGCGCTGCCGGAAGAGGATCTGCGACGCTTCCACATGGGCGGAGAGGAGCCGTGAGAGCGAGAGATAGATCCGCCGCACCTCGTCGAGATCGACCGGATCGTTGAGCGAGCGCAGGCGCTGCACCTCGTCGGCCGTCAGCGTCAGCGGCGTGTCGGCGCGAAAGCGCGACCATTCCTCCGCGGAGAAGACGTGATAGGGCGAATATTCGCCCCCCTGGAGATTGCCCGGAATGTCGGCCGGTTCGATGTCTTCCGCGGCGATGCTCATGGATTCTGCCGGTTCGCCTTTTCCTGCAGGCCGGATTGGCTCGTCCGCCTGGCCAGTTCGCTCATCACATCCTGCAACGGGACGGCGGCGATATTCAATACGACCATAAGATGATAGAGGAGATCGGCACTCTCATCGACCAGATTCTTCCGGTCCTCGCCGACCGCGGCAATGACCGTTTCCACCGCCTCCTCGCCGAGCTTCTTGGCAGCCTTCGTCTGCCCGGCCGCCACCAGCTTGGCGGTCCAGGACTCCTCCGGCGCCGCCCGGGCGCGGGACGCCACGATCTTCTCCAGGTCGGAAAGGGTGAAGTCGGTCATTATCGGATCCCTTCTCGTTGACAGCGCCGCCTCAATCAAGCCGCATGGCGATGCCGTGCTCGGCCATGTGGCGCTTCGCCTCGCCGACGCTGTAGGTGCCGAAGTGGAAAATCGAGGCGGCGAGCACGGCAGTCGCATGGCCGTCGCGGATGCCCTCGACCATGTGGTCGAGCGTGCCCACGCCGCCGGAGGCGATGACGGGAGCGCGTACCGCATCGGCGATCGCCCGTGTCAGGCTGATGTCGTAGCCGCTCTTCGTACCGTCTCGGTCCATGGAGGTGAGAAGGATTTCGCCGGCGCCGAGTTCGACGACCTTTTGCGCAAATTCGATCGCGTCGATGCCTGTCGTTTGCCGCCCGCCATGGGTAAAGATCTCCCAGCGGTCCGCCTCGCCTTGCGCCGAGACTTTCTTGGCGTCGATGGCGACGACGATGCACTGGTCGCCGAATTTGTCGGCGGCTTCCGCGACGAATTCCGGGTTCTTCACCGCCGCCGTGTTGATCGACACCTTGTCGGCGCCGGCAAGCAGGAGCTTGCGGATGTCCGCCACCTGGCGCACGCCGCCGCCGACGGTGAGCGGCATGAAGCATTGCTCCGCGGTGCGGGCGACGACGTCGAAGATCGTTTCGCGATTGTCGGAAGAGGCGGTGATGTCGAGGAAGCAGAGCTCGTCGGCCCCGGCCGCGTCATAGGCGCGTGCCGCCTCCACCGGGTCCCCGGCGTCGATCAGATCCACGAAGTTCACGCCCTTGACGACGCGGCCATCCTTCACGTCGAGGCAGGGGATTACACGGGCTTTAAGGGTCATCGCATCTTCCCCTTTCTTGCTTCGCGGATCAGATCCAGAGCTTCCTTCGGATCGATCCGGCCGTCATAAAGCGCCCGACCGGAGATCGCGCCTTCGAGCTTTTGCGCATCCGGTTCGGTCATGCGGCGGATGTCGTCCATCGAGGCGAGGCCGCCCGAGGCGATGACCGGGATTGAAACCGCGTCCGCGAGTTCGAGCGTCGAGGCCCAGTTGATGCCGGTCAGGATGCCGTCACGGTCGATGTCGGTATAGATGATCGCCGCGACGCCCGCGCCCTCGAACTTCCTGGCAAGTTCGATCACCCCGAGCTCGGACGCTTCCGCCCATCCCTCGACGGCGACCTTGCCGCCCTTCGCATCGATGCCGACCGCGACCCGTCCCGGGAACTTGCTGCAGGCTTCGATCACCAGGGCGGGATCGCGCACCGCGACGGTACCGAGGATGACGCGCTTCAGCCCGCGCGAAAGCCAGTTCTCGATATGCTTCAGCGTGCGGATGCCGCCGCCGAGCTGCACCGGGTTCTTGGTCGCCCTGAGGATGGCGTCGACCGCCGCACCGTTGACGGTCTCCCCGGCAAAGGCGCCGTTCAGGTCGACCACGTGCAGCCATTCGAAACCCTGCTCCTCGAAGGCGCGCGCCTGGGCGGCCGGGTCGGGATTATAGACTGTCGCCTGCTCCATGTCGCCGAGCTTCAGGCGCACGCATTGCCCGTCCTTGAGGTCGATCGCGGGAAAGAGGATCATTTGTTCGTCCGATCAGAAATGACGCGGCAGCCTCAGGGCTTCCAGCGCAGGAAATTCGAGATGAGGGCGAGGCCGAGCGCCTGGCTCTTTTCCGGATGGAACTGCGAGCCCGCCTTGTTGTCGCGCGCGACGAAGGCCGTCACCGGGCCGCCATAGTCCGCCTCCGCCACCACGTCTTCGGCACGCTCCGCCGCGAGGTGGTAGGAATGGACGAAATAGGCGTGCAGACCGTTCTCGCCGGTCGGAATGCCGTCAAAAAGGGCGTGCGCGCGCTTGAGATCAAGCGTGTTCCAGCCGATCTGGGGGATCTTGAGCGAGCGGTCCTCGGGCGTCATCTCGACGACATCGCCGGCGATCCAGCCGAAACCCTTCGTCACCGTCTTTTCGAGTCCGCGCGACGACATGAGCTGCATGCCGACGCAGATGCCGAAGAAGGGGCGGCCAGCTTTCTCGACCGCCTCCGTCAGCGCTTCCTCCATGCCCTCCACGGCGGCGAGGCCGCGGCGGCAGTCGGCATAGGCGCCGACGCCCGGCAGCACGATCCGATCGGCCGTGGCCACCCGTTCCGGCCTGTCGGTGAGATCGATTTCGGCCGCGATGCCGGCCTCGCGGGCGGCGCGCTCGAAGGCCTTGGTGGCCGAGCGCAGGTTGCCGGATCCGTAGTCAATGATGGCGACCCGCATCAGCGCTCTCCATAGGATTCAAAAAAGCCGAGCCCGGCGGCGGCGCCCGGCCGTCCCGTAGCGGACCTGTCGGCCGACGGCATGGGAGCTGCATCTCCTGCAGGCGCTGACGGCTCGGCGTTCGAGTAATAGATTTCTTCGGCCGTCTCGAGATCGCGTGCCGGAACGACCGAACGAAACGTCCAGTCGCGTGCCGAGAGCTTGCGGGCGATGAGAAGCGGGCCTTCGAGCGACACGATGAGACCCAGCGCCAGATGGACGAGCAGCGCTGCGCTGAAGCCGCCGGGCACCGATGCCGCAAGAAGCAACAGGAACTGCAGAACGGAAACGAAGATTCCGATGAGCCACGCGCGTTTGACGATGAGCCACGGACCGGGGAAGAAGAAGGCGGTCCAGGAGAACCCGTCGGCGATGAACCGTGCCCTTTCGTCGTCGGCCGGTGCGCCGGGCGGGGTCATGATCAGGTAGGAGGCCATGGTCTTTAAACCAGATATTGGCCGGCTCAGGCGAGCGTCCCTTTGGTCGAGGGGACGCGTCCCGCCTGGCGCGGATCGATTTCGGTTGCCGTGCGGAGCACGCGGGCGACGGACTTGAAGCAGGTCTCGGCGACATGATGGTTGTTGGCGCCGTAGATGTTCTGCACATGCAGCGTGATCCCGGCATGCTGGGCGAGCGCCTGGAAGAATTCGCGCACGAGTTCGGTGTCGAAGCTGCCGATCTTCGGCGACGTGAAGGTCACGTTCCAGACGAGGAAGGGCCGGCCGGAGACGTCGACGGCGGCGCGCGTCATCGTCTCGTCCATGGCGAGGTCTATGGAGGCATAGCGGGTGATGCCGCGGCGATCGCCGAGCGCCTTGGCCAGCGCCTGTCCGATGGCGATGCCGGTGTCCTCGACGGTGTGGTGATCATCGACATGGAGGTCGCCCTCCGCCTTGATCTCCATGTCGATCAGCGAATGGCGCGAGAGCTGGTCCAGCATATGGTCGAAGAAGCCGACGCCGGTCGCGATCTTCGATACGCCCGTTCCGTCGACATTGACCGAGACGGATATGGCGGTTTCATTCGTCTTTCGCGAAACTTGGCCGGTGCGGCTCGGCGTCATGTCTGCCATCAGGCTCTCCTGTCTGCACTCTCCGATGACTTTGGGCCAGCCGGCCTATCGGAGCAACATCGTTTTCGGGCGTCGCGGAGAGGGGCGACAAAGCCACCTTCGATCTTCGCATTCCGTCACAGAGCCGCTCCTTATCAGGGGAGGCATGAAATATCCAGAACTGCGACGGAGATTCGGTGCGCCGCAGCGACGTGAAAACGAAAGCCGCCTGGGCGCGCGTTCGCGCATTTGCAATCGCGCGGCTGCGACTTACATAGGCCTCAGGCAACCAGGCTCATCGCGAGCCGCATCCCCCCGGCTTATCGGGCCCAAAGGTACTTTCATGAGCGAACACAATCCTTACGGAACGATGCATGCGACCACCATCATCACGGTGCGCAAGGGCGGCAAGGTGGTAATGGCGGGCGATGGCCAGGTGAGCCTCGGCCAGACGGTTATGAAGGGCAATGCCCGCAAGGTCCGCCGCCTGTCGAAGGGCGACGTGATTGCAGGCTTCGCCGGCGCGACGGCGGACGCCTTCACGCTTCTGGAACGGCTGGAGGCGAAGCTCGAGCAATATCCCGACCAGCTGATGCGCGCGGCCGTAGAGCTCGCCAAGGACTGGCGTACCAACAAGTACCTGCGCAATCTCGAGGCGATGATGCTGGTTGCCGACCGGACGGTGACGCTGGCGATCACCGGCAACGGCGACGTTCTAGAGCCCGAGCACGGGACGATCGCCATCGGTTCGGGCGGCAACTATGCCTTTGCCGCGGCGCGGGCGCTCATGGACAGCGACAAGTCGGCCGAGGAGATCGCCCGCCGCGCGCTGGAGATCGCCGGCGACATCTGCGTCTACACCAACCACAACGTCGTCGTGGAGACGCTGGATGCCGAATGAGCCGGCAGAGGTCAGCTTCGAGCCGGTCGCCGAGGGCCACCTGCCGATGCTCCTCGCCTGGCTTTCCGAGCCGCATGTCCGGCAGTGGTGGGGCGATCCCGATGTGGAACTCGGGCTGATACGGGACGGTTGCGCGAAGGGTGAGGTCGACGGTTTCGTCTTTCGTGTGAAGGGGGAGCCGGCCGGCTATATCCAGTCCTGGATCCCGTCGGAATATGACGAGGAGCCCTGGGCCAAGGACCTGTCGGGCGACACGCCCGGCGTCGACATCTTCATCGGCCCGCCCGAAATGACAGGCAAAGGCGTCGCCGCCATGGCGCTCAGAGCCTTTGCCGCAAGACTGTTCGAAAGCGGCGCCGCGCGCATCGTCATCGACCCCGACGCCGGCAACCGCCGCGCCGTCCGAGCCTATGCGAAGGCCGGTTTCGTACCTTTTGGCGAATGGATAGACGAGTCCGGTCGAACCCTCCTGATGGAGCTCGAGCGGACGGAATTTGAGAGGAATCGATGAGCAACTTTTCACCCAGGGAAATCGTGTCGGAGCTCGACCGCTACATCATCGGCCAGAAGGACGCGAAGCGCGCGGTTGCCATTGCGCTGCGCAACCGCTGGCGCCGCCAGCAGCTCGACGACGAGCTGCGCGACGAGGTCATGCCCAAGAATATCCTGATGATCGGTCCGACCGGCGTCGGCAAGACGGAGATTTCCCGTCGCCTCGCCAAGCTCGCCGGCGCGCCCTTCGTCAAGGTGGAGGCAACGAAGTTCACGGAAGTCGGCTATGTCGGCCGCGACGTGGAGCAGATCGTTCGCGATCTCGTCGAGGTCGGCATCAGCCTCGTGCGGGAGAAAAGGCGCGCCGAAGTGAAGGCGAAGGCTCATCAGAACGCCGAGGAGCGCGTTCTCGACGCGCTGGTCGGCACCACCGCCTCGCCGGCAACCCGCGATTCCTTCCGCAAGAAGCTGCGCGCCAACGAGCTCGACGACAAGGAGATCGAGGTCGATGTCGCCGAAACCGGCTCGCCCGGCGGCGCCTTCGAGATCCCGGGAATGCCGGGCGCCAATATCGGCGTCCTCAACCTTTCGGAAATGTTCGGCAAGGCACTCGGCGGCCGGACCAAGAAGATCAAGACGACGGTCAAGGACTCCTATGCGCTCCTGGTAAACGACGAGTCCGACAAGCTGCTCGACAACGAGCAGATCCAGCGTGAGGCGGTGGCGGCGGCGGAAAATGACGGCATCGTCTTCCTCGACGAGATCGACAAGATCGCCACCCGCGAAGGCGGCATCGGTGCCGGCGTGTCGCGCGAAGGCGTTCAGCGCGACCTCCTGCCGCTGGTCGAAGGCACGACGGTGGCGACGAAATACGGGCCGGTGAAGACCGATCACATCCTCTTCATCGCCTCCGGCGCGTTCCACGTCGCCAAACCGTCGGACCTTTTGCCGGAGCTGCAGGGGCGCCTGCCGATCCGCGTCGAGCTTCGGGCCCTCACCAAGGAGGATTTCCGCCGCATTCTGACCGAGACGGAGGCGAGCCTCATCCGCCAGTACAAGGCGCTGCTCGAGACCGAGGGCGTTGCCCTCGACTTCACCGAGGACGCGATCGACGCGCTGGCGGAGGTGGCGGTCCAGCTCAACGCCAATGTCGAGAACATCGGCGCGCGCCGCCTGCAAACCGTGATGGAGCGTGTGCTCGACGATGTCTCCTTCAACGCGCCCGATCGCGGAGGCCAGGGCGTCACGATCGATGCCGATTACGTTCGCCGGCATGTCGGGGATCTGGCGGCCAATACCGACCTGTCGCGCTACATCCTCTGACGCCCGGCCTCCGTCGAGGCCAGCCGATCACCGAATTGTGGGGCGCCTGTCACTCGACAGGCGCCTTCGTTTTCTCTAGATCGATCAGCAGCCGTTAAGAATTAAGGCATCATTCCGACATGATTCTGCCTTAGGGGCGCGCCGAAACCGGCGGGGTCCGCCGGCTTCTTGGAAGAGTCTACAGGAAAACTGATAGTGCGCCTCACCGCCTGCATGCTCGTGATCTTCACATTTTGCCTCGCCGCCGGTCCTTCGGCTGCGAGCGGGATACTCATCGTTCCGCAGGGCAATCGCCACGTCGAGCAGCCGGGCGTTCCGGGCGCCTCGGTACGCCGCACCAAAGCCGGCCGCACATCCTTCGACGCGAAGTACGAGAAGGTGCGCGAGCTTCTTGCCACCGACCGCAAGCTCGTCGGCAAGATCAAGTCGGTCGCCGGCGCCTACGGCATCGCGCCCATTCACATGATCGGGGCGATCGTCGGCGAACACACCTACAATGTCGACGCCTATGACCGGCTGCAATCCTATTACGTCAAGGCGGCCGCCTATGCGGGCGACAGCTTCCAGTTCGGCTATCAGGGCGAGTCCATCGCCGAATTCGTCGAGCGGCCCCAATTTGCCGAATGCGCCGGCAAGAAAGGCTCCTACGCGCTCTGGACCTGCCGCGAGCGGGTCTGGGACAGCCAGTTCCGCGGGCATACCGTGGCCGGCAAATCCTTCCCGAACAACCGCTTCAGCGCCGTCTTCTTCCAGCCGTTCTTCGCCGGGCAGACCTTCGGTCTCGGCCAGATCAATCCGCTGACCGCATTGATGCTGACGGATATGGTGTCGCGCGTTTCCGGTTATGAGCGCCTCGACGAAAACAATGCCGCAGGCGTCTATGAGGCGATCATGGACCCGGACGTGTCGCTTGCCTATATGGCCGCCTCCATCCGGCATTCGATCGATGCCTATCGCTCGATTGCGGGCATGGATATCTCCGGCAATCCGGGCCTGACGGCAACGCTCTACAATGTCGGCAATCCGGATGCGCGTGCGGCCGCGCTTGCGGCAAAGAACCAGGGGGGCGAGGTCCACTGGCCGGAGGAGAACTATTACGGCTGGCTCGTCAACGACAAACTGGCAGAGCTCGAAAGCCTTTTGTGATCCTTTATCGCCGGGCAGCGGATTCATCGCGATTCACGTGAAGCATTTTCTTGATTGCGCCGTAAAAAACTGGAACGGTACGCGACCAGAGCATTCCGCAATTCCGGACTGAGAACCGCTGCGCACTTTTCCTGGAATTGCTCTGGGAAAGGCATACACATGGATACGCGACCGGAGCCATTCGAGCCGCCCGCGCCCGTCCCGCGCACCGGCATCCCCTCGCGGCTCGAGATCATCCGCACGGTTCTGCGAAACCCGCTCGAGCTCTGGGGCGAGCCTTCCTACACGCTTCCCTGGATCGAGACGAAGTTCATCAATCAGCGGACGCTTATCGTCAACGATCCCGGCCTCATCCGCTATATCCTCGTCGAGAACGCCGCCAACTACGAAATGTCGAATGTCCGGCGGCTGATCCTGCGCCCGATCCTGCGCGACGGCCTCCTGACGGCGGAAGGAGAGGTCTGGAAACGGTCGCGCAAGGCGATGGCGCCGGTCTTCACGCCAAGGCACGCAAAAGGCTTTGCCGGCCAGATGCTTCGCGTTTGCGAGGCCTTCGTCGGCCGCTACGCGGGTGCTTCATCGGAACCCTTCGTCACCAATGTCGCCGTGGACATGACGGAACTCACCTTCGAGATCCTGGCCGAGACCCTCTTTTCCGGCGAGATCGCCGTCGAAAAGCAGGGCTTCGCCGCCAATGTCGAGGAATTGCTGCATCGAATGGGGCGCGTCGATCCGATGGACCTCCTGGTTGCGCCGAGCTGGGTTCCGCGACTGACCCGCATCGGTGGCCGGAAAGTGCTCGACCGTTTCCGCGGCGTCGTTTCCGAGACGATGTCTCTGCGCCGGCGACGGATGGCGGAAGCGCCCGGCGAGGTCCCGAACGACTTTCTGACCCTCCTTCTGCAGTTGGAAGGTCCGGATGGGCTTACGACCTCCGAGATCGAGGACAATATTCTCACCTTCATAGGTGCCGGCCACGAGACCACGGCACGGGCGCTCGCCTGGTGTTTCTATTGCGTCGCCAATACGCCCGCCTATCGCGAGACGATGGAACAGGAGATCGATTCGGTTCTTGCAAGCGGCGCCGATCCGGTCGACTGGCTCGGGCGCATGCCGCATGTGCTTGCCGCCTTCGAGGAGGCGTTGAGGCTTTATCCGCCGGCGCCATCCATCAACCGCGCCGCGATCGAGGAGGATGCGTGGACTTCCCCGGAAGGTGAGCGCGTGCCGATCCGCAAGGGAATATCGGTGCTGGTCATGCCCTGGACGCTCCACCGGCATGCGCTCTACTGGCAGAAACCCCGCGCCTTCATGCCGGAGCGCTTCCTTCCGGAAAACCGGGACAAGATCAACCGCTTCCAGTACCTGCCCTTCGGCGCTGGCCCGCGCATCTGCATCGGCGCGACCTTCGCGCTGCAGGAGGCGGTTATCGCGCTTGCCGTGCTCATGCACCGCTTCCGCTTCGACCTGACAGACGAGACGCATCCCTGGCCTGTTCAAAGGCTGACGACGCAGCCGAGGGGTGGCTTGCCGATGAAGGTGTCTGCCCGGGTGAAGTAGGGCCCCCGTTGGTGGGATACGCCCGCCGTCAGACACGGAAACGTCGTTGTCGCGCGATGGTTTTTTCCAAGAATATGTCCTATCACCGGACAGACCCTTCCGGACCCTCATCATTGGACTGAGCAGAAATTGACCCCGCATCTTCTCCTCGGCATCGACACCGGCGGCACCTACACCGACGCCGTCCTTTTCAGCGAAGCTACCGGCGTCGTCGCCAAGGCCAAGGCGCTGACGACCCGCCACGACCTGGCCGAGGGCGTTTCCGGCGCGGTGGAGGCGGTGCTCGCGAAGGCGAGAGTGCCGGTTTCGGCGATCAGCCTCGTGTCGCTCTCGACGACGCTTGCCACCAATGCGCTGGTCGAAGGCCAGGGCGGCCGTGCCGGCCTGATCATGATCGGTTTTGCTCCCGAAGACCTGAAGCGCGACGGCCTTCAGGAAGCGCTCGGGTCCGATCCCGTTCTGTTCCTTCCCGGCGGCCACAACGTTCATGGAGGCGAGGCGCCGCTCGACATGAGTGCGCTCGACGCGGCGCTGCCGGCACTCGGCTCTCAGGTGTCGTCCTTCGCCGTCGCCGGTTATTTCGCCGTGCGCAACCCGGACCACGAGAAGCGCGTGCGCGATCGCATCCGCGAGGTCTCGCACCTGCCGGTCACCTGCAGCCATGAGCTTTCCTCCAAGCTCGGCGGCCCGCGCCGGGCGCTGACGACGCTTCTGAATGCGCGCCTCGTCTCGATGATCGACCGGCTGATCGGTTCGTGCGAAGACTTCCTCAAGGCCCGCGGCATCGACGTGCCGATGATGGTGGTGCGCGGCGACGGTGCGCTGATCTCGGCCGCCGAAGCGCGGCTGCGACCGATCGAGACGATCCTTTCCGGGCCGGCCGCGAGCCTCGTCGGTGCTCGCTATCTGACCGGCCTGGACAACGCCGTCGTCTCCGATATCGGCGGCACGACGACCGACGTAGCCGTACTCGAAAAGGGCCGCCCGCGACTCGATGCGGAGGGCGCGGTCGTCGGAGGCTTTCGCACCATGGTCGAGGCGGTCGCCATGCGCACCTACGGCCTCGGCGGCGACTCCGAGGTGAAGATCAACGACCGCGGCCTCAAGGCCAAGCTCGATCTCGGGCCCCGCCGGTTCCTGCCCTTGAGCCTGGCCGCGGCCCTGCACGGCGACGCGGTCCTGTCGGTGCTCGAAAGGCAGTTGCGGGCGCCTCATGCCGGCCGGCATGATGGACGCCTGGCGGTCCGCACCGGCTTGCCCGACCACCTGGCGAGCGGGCTTCAGCCGCAGGAGCAGGCACTCTACGGCCGCATCGGCATGGTGCCGGTGGCGCTTGCGGACCTGCTCGTCAGCACGCCGCAGAAGGCAACGCTCGACCGGCTCGTGGCGCGCGGGCTGGTGCATATCTGCGGGCTCACCCCCTCGGACGCGATGCATGTTCTCGGACGGCAGGCGCAGTGGAACGGCGAGGCCGCACGCCTGGGCCTCGAGATCGCCGCCCGCACCAAGGACGGATCGGGACAGCCTATCGCCGCCTCCGTCGAAGCTCTCGCGCAGTTGATCGTCGACCGGCTGACGCGACAATCCTCCGAAGCCATCCTGCAAGCCTGTCTCAGCGAGGACGGCGCCGCCATCGACCCCGCCGCCTCACTTGCCGTCGACCGGGCGCTGAAACGGGAACCGGGCATCGTGCGCTTTTCGATCAGCCTCGACCGGCCGCTTGTCGGTCTCGGCGCCTCGGCGCCGGTCTATTACCCCGCCATCGCCGAAATGCTTTCCACCGAGGCCGCGATCCCGGCGGAGGCAGATGTGGCAAACGCCGTCGGCGCGGTTGTCGGCCAGGTGCGGGCAACGATCACCGTCTTCGTGACGACGCCGGAAGAAGGCATTTTCATCGTCAACGGTGCGGGCGCGAGCGAACGCTTCGTCGATCAGCAGGAAGCTTTCGGCGTCGCCCGCCGGCGCGCCGAAATGATGGCCCTGGAGAGCGCCCGCGCCAACGGTGCAGAAGAACCCGCCGCGGTGCTTCGGGAAGAGATCGACGCGCCGGAAGTCGAAGGCAGCCGCAAGCTGATCGAGGCACGCTTCATCGCCTCGGCAAGCGGCCGGCCCCGTATCGCGCATCACGCGTCTTGACCTTTTCCATTCCGGAAACAATTCTTCGCATCCTTGCGGAATTGACAGGGAATGCGTTGATGAGAGAGTGTCCGCGCATGTGAGCGGGCCTAAAGCGCTTTTCCTTCCGGGCGCCGCTTCTATCTATGGCAATAGGAATACTGAATCAGGAGCTGTGGCATGGACCGCGTTGAGAAATATGGATTGCAGATCGATGCGGGGCTCCACCGCTTTCTGGTCGAAGAAGCGATGCCGGGCACCGGGGTCGAGGCGGAGCGGTTCTTTTCCGCCTTCTCGGATCTCGTTCACGATCTCGGACCGAAGAACCGGACCCTTCCCGTCAAGCGCGACGAGATGCAGGCCAGGCTCGACGGCTGGTATCGCGAGCATGGTGCCCCGGTCGACATGGAAGCCTATGAAGCCTTCCTGCGGGAGATCGGCTACCTCCTGCCGGAAGGTCCCGATTTTTACGTCTCGACCGCAAATGTCGATTCCGAAATCGCGACGATCGCCGGGCCGCAGCTTGTCGTGCCGGTGATGAATGCGCGCTATGCGCTCAATGCCGCCAATGCCCGCTGGGGATCGCTCTACGACGCCCTTTACGGCACCGATGCGATAGCGGAGACCGACGGGGCCGAGCGCGGCAAGGGATATAATCCGAAGCGCGGTGCCAAGGTCATCGCCTGGGCGCGAGAATTTCTCGACGCGAGCGCTCCGCTGGCGGCCGGCCGCTGGAGCGATGCCGAATCGTTCTCGATCGAGGGAGGGACGCTGACCGTAACGCTTGCCGACGGCACGAAGAGCGCTCCGCGCAATTCCGTTCAGTTCGCCGGCTATGCTGGTGACCCCGCGGCGCCGTCCGAGATCGTTCTGCGTCGGAACGGCCTTCACGTCGTCATCGTCCTCGACGCAACGACACCCATCGGCAAGGCCGATGCAGCCGGCATATCCGACGTCGTCTTGGAATCGGCGATCACCACGATCATGGATTGCGAGGATTCGGTTGCGGCCGTCGACGCCGAGGACAAGGTGCTCGTCTACCGCAACTGGCTCGGGCTGATGAAAGGCGATCTCGAGGAGGAGGTGACCAAGGGCGGCAGGGCGTTCACCCGGAGGCTCAACCCCGACAGGGCCTATAAGGCTGCGGACGGCGCGACTCTGACACTGCCGGGCCGGTCGCTGATGCTGGTGCGCAATGTCGGGCACCTGATGACCAACCCCGCGATCCTCGACCGGGACGGCAAAGAGGTGCCGGAAGGCCTGATGGATGCCATGGTGACGGCGCTGATCGCACTCCACGACATCGGCCGGAACGGCCGGCGGGCGAATTCCCGCAGCGGCTCCATGTATGTGGTCAAGCCGAAAATGCACGGGCCGGAGGAAGTCGCCTTCGCCTGCGAGATCTTCGCCCGCGTAGAGGCGGCGCTCGGGCTTCCGGCCAACACGATGAAGATGGGAATCATGGACGAGGAGCGGCGGACGACCGTCAACCTCAAGGAATGCATCCGCGCCGCCCGCGAACGGGTCGTCTTCATCAATACCGGCTTCCTGGACCGCACCGGCGACGAAATCCACACCTCGATGGAAGCCGGCCCGATGATCCGCAAGGGCGACATGAAGCAGGCGCCATGGATATCGGCCTATGAGAACTGGAACGTTGATGTCGGTCTCGCGTGCGGGCTGTCCGGCCACGCCCAGATCGGCAAGGGCATGTGGGCGATGCCGGACCTGATGGCGGCGATGCTGGAGCAGAAGATCGCTCATCCGAAGGCGGGCGCGAACACGGCCTGGGTACCGTCGCCGACGGCCGCGACTCTGCACGCCACCCACTATCATCGCGTCAACGTCGCCGAAGTCCAGGCGGGCCTCAAGAGCCGCGCCCGCGCGAAGCTCGCCGATATCCTCTCCGTGCCGGTCGCTCCACGGCCGAACTGGACCGAGGAGGAAATCCAGCGCGAACTCGACAACAATGCGCAGGGCATTCTTGGCTATGTCGTGCGCTGGGTCGACCAGGGCGTCGGCTGCTCCAAGGTGCCGGACATCAACAATGTCGGCCTGATGGAGGACCGCGCGACGCTGCGCATCTCGGCGCAGCATATGGCGAACTGGCTGCATCACGGCATCGTCAGCGAATCGCAGATCGGGGAGACCATGAAGCGCATGGCGGCGATCGTCGACGGGCAGAACGCCGGCGATCCGAATTACCAGCCCATGGCTGGGCGCTTCGACGAATCGATCGCCTTTCAGGCGGCGCTCGATCTCGTGCTCAAGGGCCGCGAGCAGCCGAACGGCTATACCGAGCCGGTCCTGCATCGCCGCCGGCTGGAGCTGAAGGCGAAGCAGCGGGCCTGAGGCCCGTTGCGATTTTAATGGCGTCGAAGCTCTGGTCGGATTTGTCGGCACGCACGGTGATGCGCGTGAATTCCTCGCGTATCGACCGTGCGCCACTGCATGTTTCCTTTGATCGTGGCCGATCAATGGACAAAAACATCGAGCAGCTCAAAGGGTTACAGCGACCTTGGCGCGTCTCACAAGACGCGCGGCGCTGTAGGAAACGTATCGGAGGACTGCAACCTCTCCTCCCCTCATCCCTGTGCTCGTCACAGGGATGAGAGCAGCGCCGCGTCTGCGGCGCGGAAGAGCTCTTTCAGCCCAAGGACTTGGTCTGGCTGGATTCCTGTGACAAGCACAGGAATGAGGGACCCGGGATGTGCGGCTACTACGACTTTAATTTGCGAATGTGCGAGATGGTCAAGCTGTGACGCAATGCCCTCGCCGCGTCCGCGGCGCGGGAAGCGTTCTTTCAGCCCAAGGACTCGGTCTGGCTGGATTCCTGTGACGAGCACAGGAATGAGGGGATCAACAAGGCGCGCCGTGCGTCCAAAGGGACGCACAAAGAACGCGCCAGCTTCTCGAATCGAGCGCAATCAGCCGCGACGGCAAAAAGAAAGGGCCACCCGGCGCCACCGGATGGCCCTTTTTGGATGTGTTGCAGCCGTTACTGCTGCACGACGACGCGTGCGTTGCGGCCGGGGCGGACCCGCGAATAGAGATCGATGATGTCCTGGTTCATCAGGCGGATGCAACCGGACGAGGCGGCGGTGCCGATCGACGACCATTCCGGCGTGCCGTGCAGGCGGAACAGCGTGTCCCGGCCTTCCTTGTTGAAGAGATAGAGAGCGCGTGCACCGAGTGGATTGCTGATGCCCGGGCCCATGCCGGCCTCTACATATCTGGCGACTTCCGGCTTGCGCTCGGCCATTTCCTTCGGCGGGTGCCAGGTCGGCCATTCCTGCTTCCAGGCGACATAGGCCTCGCCTTCCCACGCGAAACCCTGCTTGCCGACGCCGATCCCGTAACGTACGGCCTTGCCGCCGGGCAGCACGTAATAGAGGAAGCGGCTCGGCGTGTTGACGACGATCGTTCCCGGGCGTTCCTTCGTCGGGTAATCGACGATCTGCCGATGGAAACGCTGGTCTACGCGGTTGATCGGAACGCCCGGCACCGCATATCCGTGGTCCTCAACAGGGCCATAATTGCTGGAGAAGATCTGGTTCGTCGCCACTTTTTCGCCCTCGGGAGAGGAGCCGGCCGTGGTCGTGGTCTGTGAGCAGCCGGCGAGGGCAACGGTGGCCGCCAGGCTGCACAGAAGGAGAGCGTTGCGGAAGCGCATGATGGTCTCGTAAAAGAGGTCAGGAAAATACGGGGGAGGGTGTCCGGCCGTCAGCGGCAACAGCTTATTTTCTATTGCACCGCAGTGCGCAAGGGACCGGCCCCCCGCAATGTGGCCGAAAGGTGTAAATTCCGTGACGATGGCTTTTTTGCAACAAACCACCCTGCAGCGCCGCGCGTCTCGTCAGAGGCGCAAAGGTCGCCGTATCACTTTGCGAGGGCGGCAATGACGATCTTGTCTATCCATGGCGACAATCCGCTCGCAGACGGACGTCAGTCAGAGCGGGCGATGAAGGTACGGCGCGGCGTTCAGCGGCTGCTGATGGAACTGCGCCACGCGGCTCTGCCCGAATTGACGCTTGCGAGCGGGAGGCGGGCCGATCTCATCTCGCTCTCGCCGAAGGGCGAAATCTGGATTATCGAGATCAAGACCTCGATCGAGGACTTCCGCGTCGATCGCAAGTGGCCGGAGTACCGGCTCCACTGCGACCGCCTGTTCTTCGCAACGCATGCGCAGGTTCCCCTCGACATCTTTCCGGAAGAATGCGGGCTGATGCTTTCCGACGGCTACGGTGCGCATATGCTGCGCGACGCTCCGGAACACCGCCTGCCGCCGAGCACGCGAAAATCGGTAACGCAGGCCTTCGCGCGCACGGCGGCGCAGCGCCTGACGCTCGCAGAATGGGCGGCCGAGCGAAACGGCGAGCTCGGCCAGTCGATCAGCGACCTCGTCAGCGGCGAGCGGGATTAGAAAGGCGGCGCGAGTTACTTCGGCGCCCGTTTCGCCAGAATGCGCTGCAGGGTCCGTCGGTGCATGTTGAGCCGGCGCGCCGTTTCGGAAACATTGCGTTCGCACATTTCGTAGACGCGCTGAATATGCTCCCATCGCACGCGATCGGCCGACATCGGGTTTTCCGGAGGCTCCACCCGCTCGCCCGGGCGCTGAATCAGCGCCGCGAGAATGTCGTCGGCGTCTGCGGGCTTGGCCAGATAGTCGAGCGCTCCGAGCTTCACGGCGTTGACCGCGGTCGCGATGTTTCCATAGCCCGTCAGAACGATCATGCGCGTGTCGTCGCGGCGCCCACGGATCGCCTCGATCACGTCGAGACCGCTGCCGTCGCTCAGGCGGAGATCGATGACTGCATGTTTCGGCGGGCGGGTCTTCGCCTTGGCTATGCCTTCTGCGACCGATTCGGCGATCTCGACCGCGAAGCCGCGCGCTTCCATTGCGCGGGCGAGGCGCCGCAGAAAGGCCGTGTCGTCATCGACGATCAGAAGGCTCTTGTCAGGCCCGATCAGGTCCGCATCGGCGGCGTGAGTGTTTGGCGCAGGCATCGACTTTTCGATCATTTCTCAAATCCCTACAGCGCCATGCGTCTCACCGGGCGCGCAAGGGCCGCTGTAACCCTTCAAGTGCTGCATGTTCTATTCTTTCACCGGACAGGATCAAAGGAAACATGCGGTAAGCATAAACCGGTGGTTTTGCCGGCAATCATGTGGGTTTCCCCGCACCTGTCTTCAATAAACCGCCAAAAGTCATTTCGCCAGTTTCGTGTCCATCAGCACGCGCGGCCATTCGACGCTGACCCGGGCGCCCGGGTGTTTCGAGCCGCCATTCTCGAAGCGCAGCCGGGCACCGGAACGCTCGAGCAGCGTCTTGGCGATGAAGAGACCGAGGCCGAGCCCGCCGGCACTGTCGTCCTTCTGCCGCCGCGTCACGTAGGGTTCGCCGATCCGCGCCAGGATGTCCGGCGAAAAACCGTCGCCGTCGTCTTCGATCGTCACCCGCACGCGCTCGGCCGTGTGCTCCGTCGTGACGGTCACCTTCTTGCGCGCATAGTCGACCGCGTTCTCCAGCAGATTGCCCAGGCCGTAGAGAATGCCGGCATTGCGGATGCCGACCGGCTCCGAGGCGCGATCGCCCTGCTCCTTCAGCTCGATTTCTATGCCGAATTCGCGATGCGGCGCCATCACCTCCTCGATCAGCGATGAGAGCGGCAGAAGCCGCATATGTTCTTCGCTTTCGGACGAAAGGGTGGTCAGCCGCCTCAGAATGTCGCGGCAGCGTTCGCTCTGGCTGCGCAGAAGATGGACGTCCTCGCCGAAACGCGGATCGTCGCCAAGCTCCCGTTCCATCTCCTTGGCGACGACGCTGATCGTCGCGAGCGGCGTTCCGAGTTCGTGGGCGGCGGCGGCCGCGAGACCGTCGAGCTGCGACAGGTGCTTCTCCCGCTGGAGGACGAGCTCGGTCGCCGTCAGCGCTTCGGAAAGCTCGCTTGCCTCGAGCGAGACGCGATAGGTGTAGAAGGCGGCGAAGGCCGTCATCGAGACGATCGCGAACCAGATGCCCGCCGTCAGCACGCGCGGCATCAGCAGAACGGTGCCTGGATACCAGGGCAGCGGGAAGGGCGAGAAGGCAAGGGCGGTGACGCCCAGGACGGCGAGGCCGGCCAGCACGATGCTCTGCGGCTTCGGCTGCGAGGCCGACGAGATGATGACCGGCACGCAGAGAAGCGGCGCGAAGGGATTGGCAAGGCCGCCGGTGATGAAGAGCAACGCAGTCAGTTGCGCAAGGTCGAGACCGAGCAGGGAGAAGGCGGCCGGCGGCGTCAACCGCTGCGTCGGCGGAAAGCGGAGCGTGAGAAAGACGTTGAGAAGCGCCAGGCAGGCGATCAATACGGAGCAGGGAACGATCGGCAGCGGGAACTGCAGCCACAGCGCCGTGACGACGACGGCGAGCGATTGTCCGCCCACCGCCAGCCAGCGCAGCCGGATGAGCGTCTGCAACCTCAGACTGCGATTGCTGTTCTGATCGTTATAGAGTGTCGCAGCTGCCATGCGTTTCCGTTTCGCGATGCGGGTCGCATGCGCGACCGGGCGTCAATTCATCTTACCGGACTTTATTCCGAACCCGGCAAATATGAAACGGCGGCGGACCGCGGTGCGCCGTAGAGCCGCATCCGGCCACGTTGGACGGATCGGAAAACGAGCACACTTTTCCCTCCCGTTCTAAGTCCCGCGCGGTTTCGCGCGCGTCGTCGGCATCGCATTGGCGGGATCCTCCGGCCAGGGATGTTTCGGATAGCGGCCGCGCATCTCGGCTCTGACGTCCTTCCACGAACCGGCCCAGAAGCCGGGCAGGTCCCGGGTCGTTTGGATCGGGCGGTGGCCGGGGGAAATCAGCTCGAGAAGCAGCGGCAGCCGACCGTCGCCGATCGCGGGATGCGCTTTCAGGCCGAAGAGCTCCTGAACGCGGATCGACAGGAGCGGTTCGTCGCCGTCGTAATGGATCGGATGACGCTGGCCTGTCGGCGCTTCGAAATGCGTAGGGGCCAGCCGGGCGAGGTCGCGCTGAAGGCCGTATGGAACGAGCGAGATGAGGCCTTCGGCGAGATCGCGGCCCTGGATCCCGTCAATGCCGCCGGCGTCTCCCTGGAACGGAACGAACCACGCGTCGAGACGGGAGATCAGCGCCGCGTCCGACATGTCCGGCCAGGGCTCACCGATGGAGCGGTGCAGGAAGCCGATACGGTCGCGCAGTTGCTCCACGTCCTTCGGGAAGGGGACAGCGGCGAGCCCCAGCTGCCGGATACCGTCCGCGAGTGCCCGCGCCGCCGCCTGGCCGCTGGGGCGAGGCAGGGGTTTCTCCTCGAAGATGATCGCCCCGAGCCGTGTCACCCGGCGCGCACGCACCTGCCGGCTGGCCCGATCGAAGAAGCTTTGCTCCTCGGTGACGATGGCGTCCGGCATGTGCCCTTCGACATCGCCTCTCGTTATTTCCGCTGCAGCGAGCACCCGCTGCGCCCCGGCTCTGCCGGTAAGATCGGCAATGACGAGCATTCCGGCCGCAGCAAGCCGTTCGGTCTCGGGGATCTCGGCGCCGCGTCCATTCGCCATGACGAAGCGGCCGCGCCCGCCGCGCTGCAGCGCGATGCGGTCGGGAAAGGCGTGCATCAGCAGGGCTCCAGGCAGAACGGGCTCCAGACCCGCCTTGTTCGATGCGCCGAGTTCGCCGGCCATTCGCCGCGCCAGACCGCGGGCGGCCTCGGCCCGGTCGCTGCGCTCGCTCCGAAACCGGCGCAGCCGCTCCTCGATATCGATGCTGTTGCCGCCGAGGCCCTGCTCGGTGAGCATGACCGCGAGAAGGCAGGCCTCCTGCGCCCGCCCTTCCTCGGCGGCTGCGACCGACATTGCCGCAAGCCGCACCGGCAGCGCCAGATCGCGGATCCTGCGGCCCCTCGGCGTCAGCGCGCCGCGGCTGTCGATCGCGCCGAGCTCGACGAGCAGGCCCCGCGCCTCGCGCAGGGCCGTCTCCGGCGGCGGATCGAGGAATTTCAGCGTCGACGGGTCGGCCACACCCCAATGGGCAAGATCGAGGAGCAGTCCGGAGAGATCGCTGGCAAGGATCTGCGGCGGCGTGAAGGCGGCGAGCGCCGCCGTCTGTCCGGGATGCCACAGGCGAATCGCGATACCCGGCTCGGTCCTTCCGGCGCGCCCGGCGCGCTGATCGGCCGAGGCTCTTGAAACGCGCACGGTTTCGAGCCGCGTGATGCCGGTCGAGGCCTCGAAGACCGGCAGCCGCTGCAGGCCGCTGTCGACGACGATCCTGACGCCGTCGATGGTGATCGAGGTTTCGGCGATCGAGGTCGCCAGCACGATCTTGCGCGTGCCCTTCGGTGCCGGGCGGATCGCCGCATCCTGTTCCTTCTGGCTCAGATTGCCGAAGAGCGGCACGATTGCGGTCGCCTCCCCGAAGCGATCGGCGAGCCGCGCGACCGTGCGGGCGATTGCCGCCTGCCCGGGCAGGAAGGCAAGGATGGAACCTTCCTCGGAACGATGCGCCTCTGCAATCGTGCGGACCATCGCGTCCTCGACGCTTTCACCGGCCGCTCTGTTTTCGTAGCGTATGTCGATAGGGAAACTCCGGCCCTCGCTTTTCAGGACCGGCGCATCGCCGACGAGCCCGGCGATGCGTTCGACGTCGAGCGTCGCCGACATGACGACGATCCTGAGGTCCTCGCGCAGCGCCGATTGCACGTCGAGCGCCAGCGCCAACCCGAAATCGGCATCCAGCGAACGCTCGTGGAACTCGTCGAAAAGGACAGCCGAAACGCCGGACAATTCGGGATCGTCGAGGATCATCCGGCTAAAGACGCCCTCCGTTACAACTTCGATCCGGGTTTTGCCCGATACGCGGTTGTCGAGCCGCATCCGGTAGCCGACGGTTTCGCCGACCTTCTCCCCCAGAAGTTCGGCCATGCGTCCGGCCGCGGCCCGCGCTGCGAGCCGCCGCGGTTCGAGCAGAATGATCTTGCCGTCGCCGCGCCAGGGCTGGTCGAGCAGAAAAAGCGGCACCAGCGTCGTCTTGCCGGCGCCGGGAGGAGCCGACAGCACGAACGATCCCGACGAAGCGAGCGCGTCGCCAAGGCCGGGCAGGATCTCGCGGATAGGCAGGGTCGGAAGCGCGCGCATCACGCCTGCTCCTCCATTCCGATTTCGATCACGCGGCCGCCGGCGGCTTCCGCGTCGGCACTGTCGTGGGTCACCAGGATGGTGGGCAGCCCGGCCGCCCTCGCCTTGGAAAAGACAAGCTCACGCGTCTGCTGCCTGAGCGCCGCGTCGAGATTGGAGAAAGGTTCGTCGAGAAGCAGGAATCGTGGCGCGGAAACGAGTACCCTTTGCAGCGCCACGCGTGCCTTCTGGCCGCCGGAGAGCGTGTCCGGGTCGCGGTCGAAGAAGCCGGTAAGGCCCACCTCGTCGAGGGCTGCATCGGCCAGCCGGCGGCGTGCGGCTCGTCCTTTGACAGCCGGCGCTATGGCGAAGACGATGTTGCCGCCGACCGATAGATGGGGAAAGAGCAGCGGATCCTGAAACAGAATGCCCGCGTGGCGCCGGTTGGCGGGAAGCGCCGTCAGGTCCTTGCCGTCGATCAGGATGCGGCCGCTCACATCGAATGCCGCATCGAGAAAGCCTCCCGCAAAGGCGAGCAGGGTCGACTTGCCGGAGCCGGACGGCCCCATGATCGTCAGCACCTCGCCCGGCGCGACGGACGCCGATACGGCGAGCAGGGCTCGGCCGCCCAGACCGATCGTCACCTCCGAGAGCGTCAGGCATCCTGTCTTGATCGGGGAATTTGACCCGGCGTTTTCCTGCATTCACGTCCTCATTGCCCGCCGGTTGCGGAATAGCAACTGCGGGCCGAGCGACGCAACGAGAAATGCGAGGAAGGGCAGGAGACCCTGAACGAGGGCGTAGATGCCGATGACCCGCCGGTCGCCGCCCGACGAGAGTGCGACGGCCTCGGTCGTGATCGTCGTCAGCCGCCCGGACCCGATGAGGAGCGTCGGCAGATAGAGGCTGACCGACACGGCGAAACCGACCGCGAGCGCGGTGAGGCAGGCACGAAAGAGCAATGGCAGCCGGACCGTGAACAGGATTTCCAACGCCGGCTTGCCGAAGCCGGCGGCAATTTTTTCGAAGCGCGGGTCGACCGCGCGCCAGGGGGCCGACAGCGACAGAAGCACGTAAGGGAGCACGAAAACGAAATGGACCGCCAGCACGCTTGCAAAGCCGGGAGTGAGCCCCGCCGAGAGCATCAGGACCTGCAGCCCGAAAACGAAGCTGATCTCCGGGACGAGCAAGGGGAGGTAAAGCAGCCGGTAGCCGGCTGCATTCTTCCGTCCGCCGGCGATGCCGTTGCGGTAGAGCAGGAGGATGGTAAATACGAGCGCTAGCGATGACGCCGAAAGAGCGAGCGCGACCGTGGTGCCGAGCGGGGCCCAGAGTTGAGGCAATGTGCGCATCCAGGTATTGGGCGTGAGACTTCGGGGCAACGCGTCGGGAAAGGGCCAGAGGCCTGCAACCGACCAGATCGAAAGCACGCTGAGCCCCGCGAAAATGGTGACCGTACAGGTGCTCATGGCGAGGGCGCCCGCGGCGCGAAGCGCGCCGTCCCGCGCAAAGCGCCGTCCGGAAAGGGTCAGGCGCGCGAGAACGGCTTTCCCGACCCGTTCGAGCACGATCCAACTCGCCATTGCGGCAACGACGATGCCAAGCTGCAGGAAAGCGCCCGCCGATGCGAGAAATCGCGCACCGAGGTCGTCGTCTCCGGCCCATTGGGTTACTCGCACCGGCAATGTCGGCGGCAGCTTCGGCCCGAGGATCATGGCGACGTCGACCACGGATACCGAATAGACGAGCACTGCGAAGACCGGCAGACGGATCTGGCGGTAGAGGGCGGGCCAAAGACAGATGGCGAAGCCGGCGACGCGCCCGTAGCCGAGCGCCGCCGCAAGGCGCGATGCCCTCGTGACGGCAAGCTGCGGCAGGGCGGCAAGCGTCACCAGGAAGAGAAACGGCACCTCCTTGGCGATGAGCCCGGCAATCATCGTCAGCGCGAAAGGGTCGTTGGGAAGAAGCGAGTCCGGGGGCCGCGTGAAGCCCGTCACCTCCGGCGAGATCAGCCGGAGCAGGAAGCCCGACGGGGCGACGAGGAAAGCCAGCGCAAAGGCGGCGGCGGCATGCGGGACGGCAAGCAGGGGAGAGACGAGATGCTGGATGCGGGCGAAAAGCGGCGTGCCGGCAAAGCCCGCGACGAATGTACCGACGACGGCTGTTGCTGCGACCGTCGTCAGCAATCCCGCAGCCAGGCCGGTCAGGACCGAGCGGAGAATGTGTGGCTGGCCGGCGAGTTCGGCGAAATGAGCAAGCGTGACGCGAAAGCCGCCGAGCGCCGGCAGGTAGCCGAAGGCCGGCAGGATCGTTCCTGCAAGCCCTGCAAGGATGGGAAGCCCCAGAACGAAGGCAAGGAGGGCGTTTCCGCCGAGCCTAGTTGGCTGCGCCATAACGCCGGATCCATTCGGTTTCGATCCGTGTCATCCAGTCCGGGTGCGGTTCGTCGAGCGCGGGACCGAGTTCGTCGGGATGGAGCGTTGCAATGCCGAGGTCCAGGCGCTCGAAAGCGGACCGGTCGGCTTCCGGAAGTTTTGCAGGAGAAAGCACAGTCGGATCGCCCCAGATATTCGGGTCCTGCTTGCGAAGCTGCGCCTCGGGCGAGAGGAGGAAATCGGCAAGCAGAAGCGCGCCGGCCTTTGCCGTTGCGTTGTAGGGAATGGCGACGAAATGCGTATTGCCGAGCGTGCCGCCGGAAAAGACGAAGGAGCGGATCGTCTCCGGCAGTTCGCCATTGGCGATCGCGGAGGAGGCTTCAGCGGGGTTGAAGGCGAAGATGATGTCGAGTTCGCCGTCGGCGAGCTTCTGCTTCATGTCCGCATAGTTCTGAGGATAGGCCTTGCCTTTTCGCCATAGCAGCGGCGTCAGCTTGTCGAGACAGGCAAACAGGGGCGCAGCATCGGTCGCGAACGTCTTTTCGTCGACGGGTTTCTGCAGCTTGGCCCTGTCGTCTACGAGCTCGATCAGCACCTGCTTCAG
Organism: Sinorhizobium sp. 22678; assembly: GCF_052044265.1. NCBI lineage: Bacteria > Pseudomonadati > Pseudomonadota > Alphaproteobacteria > Hyphomicrobiales > Rhizobiaceae > Sinorhizobium > Sinorhizobium sp. 22678. Next base: position 276,736 of record NZ_JBQEMS010000009.1, read on the forward strand.
GAAGGAAGAGCCGGTGAAGTCCGGCGGCTGCGGGTAGGAGAAGCGCCCGGGATTGGCCGCGGCCCATTCCAGGAGATCCGCTGCGGAATCCGGCAGCTCGCTCGCCTTCATGCGCGCCGAGTCGTAGAAGAACACGAGCTTGGCACCGCCCCAGGGACTCTCCAGTCCATCGGTGGGGATGGTGAAATCGGTGAGCACCGTCGGTGTGTTTTCGTGGTCGACATAGCGCCAGTTCGGCAGTTTCGTCGCCCAGCCGGGCGCGTAAAGCAGACCTTCGCGTTTCATCGCGGCGAAGTTCTCGCCGTTGATCCATACGAGATCGACCGATCCGCCCTCGTCCTTTCCTGCGGATTTTTCGGCGAGCACGGTCGCGGTCGCCTTAGCGGTGTCGTCGAGTTTCACATGGGCGACGGTGACGCCGTAGCGCGCTTTCATTTCGTCGCCGGCCCATCTGATATAGGCATTGACGTTCTCGGAGCCGCCCCAGGCGTTGAAATAGACCGTCTGGCCCCTGGCCTCCGCGACGACCGCTTCCCAGTTTCCCGCGTCCGTGGCGGACGCCTTGCCGGCGAGGCCGAGCGCCAGCAGCGCTGCGGCGATGATCTTCCCTGCTCGCCTGATCATGACGCTCCTCTACCCGGTCCATGCCGTTGCCGCCGAGGGTAAGACAAGGGCGGTCTGCGTCAATGCACGCGGCCGCCCTCGACCGTCACGTTTCGGTGAGACGTGCTCGGGTCGCCTCTTTTCGCGGAAACGGCAACGGGCTTCGAGATCCACGAATTCTCGTCGAGCACGGCCCTTGAAACGCGGAACTGCGTTAACCATATTGCTTGTATCCCCAGAAGCGCCGAAAGCCCGCAAAGCGGACCCGTATTGGTAGAAGCGTCGGACCACTTTTCGCGCGTCATGGAAAACGCCCTTTAAAAACAGTCACTTACGATTTTCTGCTGATTTTTTGAAAATCGTTGTTGACGTGTCGGAGGGTGGGGGTCTATAAGCCCGATCACTGACGAGGGCGGCGGCGCTGCTG